>NZ_KQ970789.1:199754-377542 GCF_001579525.1 Streptococcus oralis
CTCTTGCTTATTTGGTAGAACCAATGAAAGCAAGAGTCCGATAATAGCTGGCACTAGCCATGGAAGAGAGGCTGACGCAAACGGAAGGGCATTAATCAGATTTTCTAGAAACCCAATTTTAAAGGAACTTCCAAGGACACTTGCAAGCGCAATCGCTGTAACAAGCCCAATGGTTAACTGCATGCCCGGTTTTGATAGGGCGACAAACTTATTCACAATCACGATCATCACAATGGCGATGGTGATTGGGTACAAGATTACCAGTACTGGCACTGAGTACTTAATGATTGCATCAAGACCAAGATTTGCAATAGCAAACCCAATCAATGTAAAAACAGTTGCATAGACCTTGTAGCTGATTTGTGGGAAACGTCCGTTAAAGAACTCTGCTGTCGATACAATCAAGCCAACTGTTGTTGTGAAGCAGGTTACTGTTACCATAACAGCAAGGAAGAGTTGAGCTGTTGAACCAAAGATTTCCTGAGTTGCTTGCGACAAAATATAAACACCTGGTGTTCCACCCTTCATCACTTCAGCTGGTACTGGGAAATGATTTCCAAGGAAACCTAAACCAATGTAAAGAGCGCTAAAGGCAAGAGCTACAACGATACCAACCACCCAAATAGTTGAAATGTATTCTTTCTTACTGGAGAATCCAAGTTGTTTCAAGGTTTGAACAGCGATGACACTGAAAGCCACTGAAGCAAGGGCATCCAAGGTATTATAACCTTCTAGGAAACCTGTACCAAAGGCAGAAGATTGATAAGCTGCTGAAGCTACTTGAGGATTTGTTCCACCATATTTAAAGGCACCTAGCACAACCAAGATAACGATCAACAAAGCAAAGACTGGCGTCAAGATACGTCCGATTCGATCCAAAATCTTTGATGGATTGAGTGAGATCAGATAGGCCGCTGCAAAGTACAGTACGGTAAAGATAATCAATCCTAGACCTTTGTTTGCTTCAGACAAGAGAGGGCTGATACCGACCTCATAAGCTGTTGTTGCTGTACGTGGAATGGCAAAGAAGGGGCCAATCGATAGATAGAGGACTGCAAGATAAAGCGTCGCAAACCAAGGTGAGATTTTCTTAGAAATCTCGTGAATGTATCCTTTCGGGTTTAGCGTTCCGATAATAAGTGTCAAGACGGCAATACCGACACCTGAAAAGACAAAACCTGCGATGGCAGGAAGAAACTGTTCTCCAGATAGGGCACCTAGAGAAGGCGGAAAAATCAAGTTTCCCGCACCAAAAAATATTCCAAACAGGAGTAAGCCTGTTAGGGCACCTTTTTTAGCCATAAAAATCTCCTTCATATTTCTAAAATACTGACCTAGTATACCATGATTAAGACTCTGAAAAAAGTATCCAAAATTAATCATTGAATGTTTTCAATATTTTTAAAAATAAGAATTATCTAAAAACAAAATCCCTCACTCAGTTGGAACCGATCAAGGGAAGACTAGGATCTATCGCCATAGAGATTTAAAGATTTTCAAAGGCCGTCATTCCACCTTGAACATTGATAACGTCATAACCCTGTTCAGCTAGAAATTGACAAGCACGTGCTGACCTCATCCCAGATTTGCAAATGATATAATACAAGAGGTTCTTGTCCAATCGATCATAGATATCAGCTAATTGACTAAGTGGTAGGTTCTGAGCACCTTCTAAATGAAGCGTCTCGAACTCTTCTACTTCTCTCACATCCACTAGAGAAAGTTGCTCATTTTGATAAAGCTGGTAAAATTCGTCAAAGGTAATTTCTTTCATTCTTTTTCTCCTAATATTCTTCGAAAATCTCTTCAAACCACGTCAGCGTCGCCTTACCGTAGGTATGGTTACTGACTTCGTCAGTTCTATCCACAACCTCAAAGCTGTACTTTGAGCAGCCTGCGGCTAGCTTCCTAGTTTGCTCTTTGATTTTCATTGACTATAAATGGTTTTAATTCTTTTTTTCAAATCTGGCACTACTTCTGCCTCAAACCAAGGATTTTTAGCCATCCAGATTTGATTTCGTGGTGAGGGGTGAACCAGAGGGAAAAATTCTGGTAGATAGTCTTTGTAGCGTTTTACCCGCTCTGTTACCTTGCCACTAACCTTCTCATGAAGATAATAGGCCTGGGCATATTGTCCAATCAAAAGGGTCAATTCAATATTTGGACATTCCTTGAGGAGTTGTGGGTGCCATTTTTCGGCAAAGCCTTTACGGGGGGGAAGGTCGCCCGATTTTCCATGTCCTGGGAAATAAAAGTCCATGGGAATAACTGCAAACAAGCCCGAATTGTAAAAGGTATCTTCATCTACACCTAGCCACTCACGCAGACGATCACCACTCTTATCCTTCCAATAAATCCCAGCTTCTTGCGTTTTAAACCCCGGAGCTTGACCGACAATATTGATGCGGGCAGTTTTTGGCGCCGCAAAGAGAGGCTCAATTCCGCGTTCTGTATAGCTTGCATTCTGTGGATCCGCCATAATGGCTTGCTTGATTCTTTCAATTTGAGACATCTGTTTTCCCTCCAAAAAGAAGTCCAAGCATAAAATCTCAGACTTCTATCGTTTTATTTGATCAATTCATAGATAGCTTCTGCATAGATTGCTGCTGCTCGGAAGAGATCGTCCAAGGCGATAAATTCGTTGGCTTGGTGCATGGTATCGATTGAGTCCGGGAACATGGCACCATAGGCAACGCCACGTTCCAGCAAGCGACCAAAGGTACCACCACCGATGACTTGCTCGTGACCTTTAAGACCAGTTTGTTTTTCATAAACATTCAACAAAGTTTGCACAAGTGGATCTTCCATTGGCACGTAGTGAGGTGTGTGACCGTGTTCAGAAAGGCTAACAAAAGCAACTGGCAAGTTTTCAAGGATTGACTTGATTTGCTCTGGGCTTGTTCCTTTTGGATAACGGAAGTTGAGAGCAATGGTATTGTCAGCACTTGCTTCGTCAAAGCGGAAGACACCGGCATTCATAGAAAGGGCACCCATCTTCTCATCCACATGAGCAACCTTGAGATTTTCACCCTCATGGTCATTCAAGAGAATCTTACCAGCGATGTCGAGGTAGTCTTTGGCTGGTCCAGCAAAGTCAAACTGACTGAGGAAGAGGGCCAGGTAGGTCGCACCATTGACACCTGAAGCAGGCATAGCACCATGGGCAGATTTACCAATCACAGTCACCTTGTGCTGACCGTTTTCTTCTTGGAGTTCTCCTCTAAGTTTGTGCTCCGCAACAAAGGCATCTAGTTTAGCTTGCAAGTCAGCCAAATCACCTGAAACAACTGCTGTCGCTGATTCAGGTACCATGTTTTCACGTAAACCACCTGTGAAGCTGTGAAGGCGGGCAGCACCTGCATTTTCACCTGCAAAGTGGAGGTATTCTGTGATATTTCCTTTTTCACCATTAATAATAGGGAATTCAGCGTCTGGAGAGAAACCAAAGTCTGGTTTTGCAAGTCCTACATGTTCAAAGTAGTAGTCCATATCTGCCCAACCTGATTCTTCGTCTGTTCCGACGATAAAGCGAACTTTCTTAGAAGTTGGAAGGCCCAATTCTTTGATGATTTTCAAACCATAGTAACAAGCTGTTGTAGGCCCCTTGTCGTCTGAAGCTCCACGTGCATAAAGACGACCGTCTTTGATCGTTGGTGTGTAAGGGTCCGTGTCCCAACCGCTACCAGCTGGCACCACGTCCATGTGGGCAAAGATTCCGAGAACTTCCTCTCCTTCACCAAACTCAAAATGTCCTGCATAGTTATCAACATTTTTAGTTGGATAGCCATCGCGGTCTGCGATTTCAAGGAATTTTTCCAAGGCTTTTACCGGCCCAGGCCCAAATGGATGCTCAGCATCCGCCTTGCTATCGTCACGTTCTGAGTTGATTTCCAAAAGGCTAAACAAGTCAGCCAAGAGGTCTTCTTTGCGTTTTTCTACTTCTGCTGTAAAATCAATTGCTGTCATTTTTTCTTCCTTCTATCTTTTCTCTATGATTTCATCCACTGGCAAGCGGTAGCTTGGTTCCAATTTTTCATCTGTGTAACCTACCGTAATCAAGAGTTCTGGGCGGAAACGGTCTTCAATGTCCAAAACCTCATTGGCTTTTGATTTGTCAAACCCAAGAATAATGTTAGAACCAATTCCTTGGTCTGTCAGAGCCAGAACCAAGTTCATAGCAACCAAACCTGCATTGAGGGCTAGGTAGTCACTGACCTGTTGTTCACTGTAACGTGCAAATTCAGCTGGCAGATTTTTCATGAAGTATTGAAGTTGCTCTTCAGAAAAGTTATTAGCACCACCAACACGGGCAATTTTGCGAGCACGTTTAGCCAAATCTGTGTCTGTAAACAAGGCAATGGTTACAGGTGCCGATGATACCTGCTCAAAGTTCGAACCATAAGCCAATTTTGCCAATTCAGCATTTTTTTCACGAACAACCACAAACTTCCATGGCTGGCTGTTGTGGGCACTTGGGGCCAAGGTTGCGATTTCGATAGCCGTACGCACATCTTTGGGATCTACTGGTTTATCAGTAAAATGCTTAGTCGCATGACGTTTTTTATTTAATTCAAGAAATTTCATAATCGATTTCCTTTTCTAATTCTACTGCATCCATTCTACCATATTTTGAAAGAGCTTGCAGAGATTTTTCATGATTAAGATTTTTTATTATAGACATAAAAAATATACATTGGTTCAATAAAACAGTTTTTGACAGACTAATAAGTAATTTACATTTGAATGGAGACATTATAAAAAAAATTGGTCTTTTTACTACCCATACTCCTATTTTTGGTTTCCTGCAGGAACCAAGCAACAACAAAAGAAACAGCAACTCCAATGACAATAGTCGTTGCTTCAGCTAATGATGTCCCACCATTTGACTACAAAGACAAGGGCAATCTGACAGGCTTCGATATCGAAGCTTTGAAAGTAGTTGACGAAAAACTGAATGATTATGAGATTCAGTTTCAAAGAACTGCCTGGGAAAGCATCTTCCCAGGTCTCGATTCTAGTCACTATTAGGCTACAGCCAATAACTTGAGTAACACAAAAGAAAGATCAGATAAATACCTCTACTCTCTTGTAATCTCGAACAACCCTCTAGTCCTCGTCAGAAGCAAGAAGAATCCTTTAACCTCGATTGACCAGATTGCTGGCAAAACAACCCAAGAGGATACAGGAACTTCCAATGCCCAATTTATTACTAACTGGAATCAGAAACACCTGGATAACCCTGCAACAATCCAATTTTCTGGAGAGGATATTGATAAACGAATCCTTGACCTTGCTAATTGTGAATTTAATTACCTTGTTTTTGATAAAGTTTCTGTTCAAAAGATTATCAAAGATCGTGGCTTAGATTTATCTGTTGTTGATCTACCTTCTGCTGACAATCCTAACAACTATATTATTTTCTCGAGCGACCAAAAAGAGTTCAAAGAACAGTTCGATAAAGTTCTCAAAAAACTCTATCAAGATGGAACCCTCGAAAAACTCACCAACACCTATCTAGGTGGTTCTTACCTTCCAGATCAATCTGAATTGAAATAATAAAACGATTGGCTAAGCCAATCGTTTTATTTAGTATTTGTTGGTTACTCCTCACGGAGATTATTAAAATGGAGAAGCCACAATGCAGTATTACCACTTTATTTTTCTTATCTATCTTCTACGAGGAGATAACGGCTTTCAAAAAAGCAGACGAAGATTCGTCTGCCTATTTTATATCACTATTCAGCAACAAAACTGCTAGCTCCTTTGAGAGCTTGTTTTAACGAATCACGTGCAGTCTTCAACTGTTGAAGAAATGGAGTACGCGCTGCTTCTGGCATAGCTGTGTCATCAGAGCCAGCACTTGAAAGTCCTTCGTTAAAAGCAGTTCTTGAAGATTCCATCGCTTCGAGAGCTGGTTCAACTTGATCCTTATAGCTTTCTTTTTGATCTGCTGGGATTTTATCTTCAACTTCTTTTACATATTTCTTGTAACTATCAATCAACTTACCATAGAGAGTCTTCATATCTCCAATTGTTTTAGCTTTGTCAATTTCTTCATCAGTCAAAAGAGTAAAATCAGATGTTGTTGAAGAATCTTTCTTTGAAGCTTCGTTATTTGAAGTTTCAGATTTTGAAGTCTCAGATTTCGAAGTTTCATTTTTTGAAGAGGACGTTTCTTTAGCAGTTGATTCTTTGGTAGCTGAGTTACTAGAATTATTTCCAGAACAGGCTGCTAAAGTTACAACTGATAAAAGTAATAAGCTAGAAGTAAGAATTTTTTTCATGACTTTCTCCTTAATATTTTATAATTAATTACATTTTAAAATAAAATAATTTTATTGTCAAATATTTTCTGTGAAATTACAAAAACTTGAATCTGGTCCTCTGGTCCATATGTCAACAGTTTATATCTTTCTCGAACTATAAATCGAATGCTACCCCAACTAATCATTATTCATATATTTTGAATAAATAAAAAACGCAGAAATTACCTATTTCATTCAAACAGAGGTTTAAAAAATCAAAACTTGGATAAGGTTATAAGCCTCAAGTTAATAAAACGATTGGCTTGGCCAATCGTTTTATTTAATATTTGTTAGTTAAATCAACTTTTACAAAAAACCAAAATAATCTTTCACATCTTCTACATACTCATACTTTTCTATTAAGCTAGCTAAGAGTTCTAGATTGTGCCCCCGATAGTTGTCATATCGGCGTAGTTCTTCATACATTTCGATAAAAGGAAGCTCCTTAGACTTGGCCAATTCTAACTCCGCTTCATAATCATAAGAAACTTTTCGGAATAGAATGTTTACCAATTCCCCATCTTCCACTTCTATCACGGCATACTGGGCACGGTGATTTTTTAACTTTTCCCAATCAAAATAGGGCATGCCAATCGTACCTGGATTGATGATTTGTTGCCCTTGGCTACCGTAACGAAGCAACTGCTTGTGGACATGACCATAGATTGCCACGTCCGTTTCCTCATCTAGGAGTTGGTCAAATTTATCTGTGTTATTCCCAACAGACAAGTCACCACCATAGTTCTTATTTGGCAAATTATGAGAAAGAGAAAAGCGCAGTCCGTCCACTTCTTTCTTTTCTAGCATAGGTAAGTTTCGTAGCCAGTCAATCGTTGCAGGATCCATTCGCTCCATCAAATACTGCGTCATACGCAAGAGCTGGACTTCCTGTGGGTCTTCCAAGCCATATTGCCCATCTAAAGCCTCAAGGACACAATCATCCCAATTGCCTCGAACACTTGCCGTGATAGGAAGATCCTTTAGCAAGGCAATCAAGTCATGAGCACCTGGACCAGGTAGAAAAATATCTCCCAGAAGCCAATATTCACTGACTCCGTGAGCTTTAGCATCTGCAATCACTGCTTCTAAGGCAGTCACATTGCCATGAATATCTGATAAAATTGCGATTTTATGGTTCATGATAGTTTCCTTCCGTTTGGTAATCCACTCTCTCTTCCGCTACTTGAGCCAACTCCACTTCTTCCTGCGGGTTCAACTTTCTCTGAACAGCTTCTGCGACTGCCCTTGGTACCCCAACTTCGACAATCTCATCCACACTGGCTTCCTTGATTTTAGTGAGAGATTTAAAATGCTTCATGAGATTCTGCTTGCGTTTAGGTCCCAGACCGTCAATCCCATCCAATTGTGATGAAAAGGAGTTTTTGGAGCGCAGTTGCCGGTGGAAGGTGATAGCAAAGCGGTGTACCTCATCTTGAATGCGTTGGAGGAGGAAAAATTCCTGAGAATTTCGGGATAACTCCACCACCTCAAGCGGATCTCCAAAGAGTAGCTCATGGGTTTGGTGCTTGTCATTCTTTTGCAGACCTGCAATTGGGATATCCAAACCTAGCTCTTCTTGGATGACTTGTTTTGCGATATTGACTTGACCTTGTCCCCCATCAATGACAATCAAATCAGGAGGAGTTAAACCGTCTCGTTGAACTCGAACATAACGTCTGCGAATGACCTCTCGCATGCTGGCATAGTCGTCTGGACCCACAACCGTTTTTATCTTGTACTTACGGTAATCCTTCTTACTCGGTTTACCGTTGACAAAGACCACCATGGCTGAAACAGGGCTAGTTCCCATGATATTAGAGTTATCAAAGGACTCGATACGTACTGGGGTCGGAATTTGAAGCAAGCGTCCTAGATTTTCAATAGCTCCTTGGGTCTTTTCAACAGATTTCTCTAGCAGATTGAACTTCTGCTCCAGACTAACACGGGCATTCTTTATAGCTAAATTGACCAGTTGTTTTTTCTCACCACGTTGGGGCTTGAAAATCTTAGTATCCACCAAGGCCTTGACGGCTTCTTCATCAATATCCTGCGGAATCAGTACCTCATTGGGAACCAGGTGGGATTTTTCTTGATAGAATTGTCCCACATAGGTCAAGAAGTCCTCATCCGGATCATTGTAGTAGGGGAAGAGATTGACATCCCTCTCAATGAGCTTGCCTTGACGAACAAAGAAAACCTGAACACACATCCAGCCCTTATCCACATAGTAACCAAAGACATCCCGATTTTGAAGATCCTTAGCCATAACCCGTTGCTTGGTCCGAAGCGTTCCAATAGCCTGAATCAGGTCACGGTATTCCGCTGCACGTTCAAACTCCATACTTTGAGCTGCCTTTGCCATCTTACCCTTAAGGTCATCGATGATTTTGTCATCCTGCCCTTTTAGGAAATCAGAAACCTCCTGAGCCATGGACTTGAAATAGGCCTCATCTTTTTTACAGATGGTGTGGGCCATACACTGACCGATATGGTAGTAAAAACAGACCTTAGACGGTGGATTAGTACATTTCCGAAAAGGGAAAATTCGGTCCAGTAGTCGCTTGATTTCATTTGCTGCCCCTACATCTGGATAGGGACCAAAGTAGAGACCACCGTCCTTTTTGACCTGACGGGTGATAATCAATCGAGGATAACGCTCATTGGTGATTTTGATAAAGGGATAGGACTTATCATCCTTGAGCATGATATTGTACTTGGGCTTGTTTTCCTTGATAAGGTTGATTTCCAGAAGGAGGGCCTCAATATTAGACTCAGTAACAATAAATTCAAAATCCACAATTTCAGACACCAGAGCCTCAGTCTTGGTATCATGACTTCCACGGAAATAGGAGCGCACGCGATTGCGCAGATTTTTTGCCTTTCCGACATAGATAATGGTGCCGTTTTTATCTTTGTGAATGTAACAACCAGGGCTGGTCGGCAAGAGCTCCAGTTTTGATTTGATCAAGTTATTCATAGTTCCATTATAGCAAAAAGGCCGTGACAGGACGAACAAAAAGCCCCACCAACCGCTTGATGGAGGAGCTTTGATTTTATTTGAAATTGCACCGACTTCATCTAGTCGCTACCGGTATAGAGTTCTTGAACAGCCTTCACATCCTGAGGCTGAATCCCATAGTAGGAGCCGGCAGGCTGCATGACAGAAGTTTCGTTGGTATGATCCAATCCGATGGCATGCCCCAGCTCGTGCTCCGCCGTGTGCACGATCCGTTCATAAGAATAACCATAGTTTGGATTGGATAGATAATAGTGATTCAGGCGAACCGTTACAGATATAAATTGATTGGTTAACAAATTGGTTTGACTCTCGGCTTGACCTGCTACAGCGGTCGATCCATCATTCATCTCACTTGCCACAATATCTGCCTGGCTAGGATCCGCAACCACCTCAAAGGTAAAGGCTCCCGTTTGATTCCAGTTTTTTATGGCTTCTGCATAGGCACCTTGGAAGGTTTCATCCATTTGAGGCTCAATATAGATGCGAGCTGAAGCTTGAGCCCATTTGCCTTCTGCATGTTGGTGACTGTCTATCTGAGACAAGACTTCCAGCGTTCCCGTCTCCTTCCACTGATTCCAGCCACCTTGACCAATCTTACTCATTTTTTCAACCTGATTGACCGCAGAATGAAAATCACCTGTCAGATACCAAACCACTCCAAAGGCAATGAGCAGTAGAATGACCACAGTCCAAACCAGACGCCAGAAGAAACGCCAAATTCCCAAAAGAAATCGGAAGAATAATCGAATAATCCAGAACATGACGCCCCACCTTTCATAAAAATAAGAACCTATCTTGAAATCACGTTCTCCTTGATCAAGATAGATTCTCTATTTTACTGAAGAAAGCTGAAAGAAACCTAAAACTAAGATAAGCGCTCTTCCAAGACAAAGTCAATTGGTAGAGTAGCTAAAAAACGTTCCAATTGTTTTTCCCAGTAGTACCACTCGTGCTTACCTGGACTATGACTATAGGTCACCTCAAAACCAAGATTTTTGAGGTTTTTCACTGCGAGATTATTGGCAGAGTAGAGATAGTCTTGCTCCCCACACCAAGCCCATAGTTTGGTCTTTTTATCGGATTTTGCAGCCATGCTTTCAAGCGAATGAGGACTAGATGTCCAGTCTTTAATCTCTCCAAAAACTCCTCTCCAGTAGGCAAGTGACCCCAGATCCTGACTTTCAGGAGAAAAATCCTGAAAACTGAGCGCACCAGAAAAACTAGCCGCATGAGAAAAACGATTTGTCAATAAAGCGAGTTTGAAGGAACCATATCCTCCCATGGAGAGACCAGCTATAAAGGTCTTTTCTCGCTTGCTGGTCATATTGGGGAAGAAACGTTTCATGACTTGGGGGAGTTCTTCTGCTAGAGCAGTATAGTAGTTATAGCCATACTGAGTATCTGTGTACCAGCCATTGCTAGTATTGGGCATGATAACAATGAGATTGGTTCCACGCAACAAGCGCTCGACATTGGTACGTTTGAGCCAGCTATTTTGGTTTCCTGACATTCCGTGCAAAAGATAAAGGACAGGAATATCTGTGCAATCTGGTTCAGTCACCCGACTAGCATCTGGATAAAGTACGGTAACGCCCCACTCCATATCCAAAACTTTTGAGTAATACTCAATATTCATAACTGCCATGGTTGTCTCCTTTTACTATTCTATAAGAAAAAGCCGAATTTCGACTTTTTCCGTAGGTATGCTGCTTATTATTTTGCTTCCATTACGACTGGCAAGATTGCTGGACGACGTTTAGTTTGGTCAAAGAGGTACTTGGCCAAGCCATCACGGACCTTCCCTTTAAGATCAGCCCAGTCGAAATCTTCACCTTGGAGATAGTCTTCCACGATTTGGTTGATCAATTCTGAACTTTCACGGAGAATATCTCGACTCTTCTTGAGGTAGACAAATCCACGCGTGTGAACTCGCGCCTTGGCGATGATTTTTTTCTCACGTCTATTTACGGTAATGGCAACGATGAAAATCCCGTCCTCTGACAAAACTTTACGGTCACGAAGGACAACATTTCCAACATCTCCGATGGCATTTCCATCAATCAAGACATCACCTGCAGAAACTCCGCCAGCTGGAACAAAGTCCCCGTGTTCGTAGGACATGGTTGTTCCCTTTTTAGGGATAAAAATACGCTCTGGCAACATTCCAACTGCCATGGCAGCCTTGGCATGCGCATCCAACTCACGGTATTCCCCTTGGATAGGGAAGAGATACTTGGGTTGCAAGAGATTGATCATCAACTGAAGATCACGCGCATTCCCGTGTCCCGATACTCGCAAGCTTTGGGTAATGAGTTTCACAACACCACCAGCTTGGTAGATCATATTTTCCACACGCGCCATGACAGCTTCTTTTGCGATAGATGGAGTCGTTACGATATAGACCAAGTCCCCATCTTTGATTTCCACATAACGGTGGCGCCCGATAGACATCTTACGAAGTCCATTAATAGGCTCACCCATACGACCCGTCTCAAGGATAATCAACTCATGGTCTTCAAAACGAGACATTTCTTTGGGTTTGATCAAGAGACTTTCGTTGGCTAGAGACAATTTTTTGAGACGAATCGCTGTGCGGACGATATTTTCAACATCAAATCCAGTCAAAACAACACGACGACCTGTATCCGCAGCAGCATCAAAGACCTGCTGGATACGAGAGAGGTTGCTGGCAACAGCCGCAACGATGATTCGACCTTCCCAGTCTGCAATGGTCTGGGTAATTTCATCTCCAACTTCACTCTCGCTCGCCACCTGGATATTGCTGTCTGCATTCGCAGAATCACTGAGGAGCGCCAAGACACCGTCACGACCGATTTCTGCCAAACGAGCAAAATCAGTCGCATAGGATTCACTAGCTGTTTGGTCAAATTTGAAGTCACCTGTATAAACGATGCTACCTTCACTTGTTTTCAAGACAACTCCCAAACTTTCTGGAATGGAGTGAGTTGTACGGAAGAAGGAAACCTCAGTCCCTCCAAAGTCGATCTCTGTATCTTCATCAATCACATGGAAGTCATTGAATTTCTTAACCGTATCATTCCCTTTGACAAAGAGTTTGGCCAACTCAATGGTCAACTCAGAACCAAACACAGGCACCTTAGCCTCTGCCAAAAGATAAGGCAGGGCACCAATGGCATCCGCATGTCCGTGGGTCAAAAAGATCCCTGCGATACGATCGCTATTTTCAAAAAGGTAGTCCATATTTGGAATGACGACATCGACCCCAAGCTGTTCATTTTCAGGGTATTTAAGCCCTGCATCCAAAACAAAAATAGAACCATCGATTTCAGCGATGTACATATTTTTCCCATTTTCTCGTACACCACCTAGTGTTGTTAAACTAATATTACTCATTTTCCCTCCGAAACTTCATTTATCTTGATTATAGGGTGAATTTACCCTCTTATTCTAAAAGTTCTAAAACTTTCAGCCGAATCTTTTCCTACCATTATACCATTTTTTTGATTATTTTCAAAACGAAGATCGGTTTTTAACTAGAGATTAGTCACTACTGTGAATCGAATCCTTTAACTTTGACTTCTCCTTTGGAGGCTTCATCGAAGATAATAGAACGATTATACCATCAAAAATATGGGCTTTTTGAATCAATTTAATTTCAGATACCTTTCTCGAACCCTAAATTTCTCTTTTAGTTCAAAAAAACTTGCTTTTACCTCTCGACTTGAGAACTATTTTCTACAAAGACATGGTTTATCTGCATCTAAAAGCGAGAATTTCCTGTTCGCTACAGAATCTAAAAATTTCAGAAATTAGCCATTAATATAGAGGATAACGTTAGGAAATTTTTTCAAAAAGAAAAAAGACTTAGAAATTCTAAATCTTTTTATCATCTTTAGTTTGGATAGATATAAGTGACGTTACCTAAAAATTCATGTGGATTAAAGAAGCCACGATAATTCGCAATCTGCTTTTGACGTCTGTAGTTTGCTTCCAATACCTGGATAGAGTTTTCACTTTGAACATCTGTTACATAAGCAACGTGTCCATATTCACCACCATCCCAAACGGCGATTGCTCCTACTACTGGAACACTTCCTGTCTTATAGCCTTGAGCGCTCGCGTAGATTGCCCACGTGTTGGCATTTCCCCACCAGTTGCTAGCCCAAGGTGCCAATTCTTTCACGCCCCATGTACACTGACCAACAGGATAAGAGTTTCCATAGTTTGTCGGAGTCTTTTCGACAACATCTTCTGTATCAGATACCACGTTCGCAGTGCTAGCTGGAGCACTGTAGGTTGAGCTAGCCTGAGCGGAACCACTCACTTCCAATACATCGCCTGGGTGGATAGTGTCAAAGATAGTTTTTCCATTCAAAGCTGCCAACTCATGCGGATCCATGCCGTTTGCAGTTGCAATGGCATAAAATGAATCACCATCTTGAACAACGTAAGAATTCGCATGAACAGTTTGAGCCCCAACCGTAGCCAAAATAGCGGTAGAAGTCAAACCAAGAGTCAGTTTCGTAACTGTTTTTTTCATAATTATAGTCCCCTTATATTTTCTTGATAAGAAAATCATACTTGATTTACATGACAGTTAGTTTAGAGTTATATTTTAGTCATGTTACAAAAATTTATACTTTTACTACATAAGGTTTAAAAGCAGACATCGTATAAAGTGATAGAAGAGAATAAAAAATGAATCATTTCCCCAATCTTTACATCAGTAAACCATCCAAAAGACTATCTAATCAGCCACTCCCACAGCAAGCATTTATCCGACAAAAGAGACCGAGATAAGTCATCACAGTCCCTTTCCATCTATTACTCCATTAAAAAATCATACATTTCTTGCACGGTCCCCAGCGCCATCATTTTTTGATTTTTTACAGTTTGTTAGCTATCTTTTTCTACAAAGTCCGGGAAATAACTTTCAAAATATGCCTTGGTAAGGCTAAATAAACATAATTCCTTATCCTCAATACTCACAAAATTCTTTTCATCATCGGTTCCTTCTAATTTTAAATTATAAACATATTTATTTTCTAAAATATCAATAAAAAATATTCTAATCTTTTCAATATCTTCAATTTTTGAGTCAAAATGTAACAGTAGATTGTTTGAGGTTTTCTTATCAATCATAAATCTTTCTTCAGCCTTTAATTTATGACTACCTCCCGATCCATTTTTTTCTACATATTCTATTTTATCAATTAAGGCATGACCTAACCCAATATTTCTAATTTTTATAAGAATAGCAATTGATACACATTCTCGAGTATTTTCTTTGTTAATCTTTATATAATTATATCTACTAATAGTATAATCTACGCAAATCTTATTTTTCGAATATATCGAAAGACTCCGATTATTACTATCATTCCCGAGTTGTTGCACTGAATCATAGTCTATACTAACATTCCATATTGGTCTTACTGAGTCACGTTTTTCTTCTCTATACTTTTTGTTTTCAATCTTTAAAGTATAAACAATCAAATAACTCCCAATAATTGACCCATAATAAGCTAACCAATCAAAGTCTATTGTTTTTCTCAAATTAATACCAAAATCTTCAATTCCAAAGTACGTTTTTAAAACAATTTTTACAACAGCATACAATATAGGTAAAAAAGACACAAAAAAGAATATTAATATTACTTTATCTTTAACAATCCAGCTTGAAATTTTCTTTAAAGACATCATGCTTATCCTTTCAAAAAATCATACATTTCTTGCACTGTCCCCAGCGCCATCATTTCTTGATTTTTTTACAGTTTGTTTGAGATTTTGATAAATCTGACTTTCAGCAATTTCCCTTTTCGGCGCTTCTTTATTGACTGTCATGACACCATCTTTGATCGTCACAAAGTCCAGCTCTTCAAATACTTGGATCATCTTGACCAGCAAGATTTGTTGAATATTGAGATAAGTTGCCAAATCTTTCAGCCTGTAGCGAATATCAAACTCTGGGAACTGGTAAATGGTTTTGTACAATTTTGCAAACTGTTCTCTAGTTCCATAACCTGTCAGATAGTAGGCCTTGTCAATGTCATTTTTGAAATAGACAGCAGAGAAATGTTGCTCCTGAAAAATGGTCTTCAGCAAGGTAATATCCTCAGGAATGGTTTTTACAACCACAGAATCACTGGTCGCTAGATCTGGCAACTCTCCAGAGAAATCCAAGACTGGAACCCCTTCTGGCAAGACTGCATTCTTCCCACGAATGTTAAAGAGTTGAACACCTTCCACACGCGCATCCACCATCATCAACTGGAGGGCAGTTTGGCCATTCCATTGATTGACAGACAGGGTGACTGCCAATTCTAGTTTTTTTGTTTGGGCAAACTCTGTTACCCATCTACCTTGTCCAAAGGCCACCACTTCAAAACTCGCCTCACCCTTGGAAATTTTTAGTTTGAGGTGGGCATTGCCTGCTCCCATGGTACGGGCACTTTCGACATGAAAATCCTTGATATAAAATACAGGTTTCTGATTGTCCATTCCAAAGGGTGCCAAGCGTTCAAAACTTTTAACCGTTTCCAAGCTAAGCGTCTCCAAATCCAACTCTTCATCTAGATTTAACTTGTTCTTGCCACTAGCATCTGCACCTTTTTCACGGACATAGTCTTCCAAAACCTGAGATAAATCTGAGAGTTTCTCCACTTCCAGCGTCATTCCTGCTGCACCAGCATGGCCACCAAAGGCGATAAAGAGATCTCGGTGGGGATCCAGAGCTTCAAAAATATCGACTGCTTCCACACTACGAGCGCTACCCTTGGCACGACCTTCTTCTATATTAAGAACAATGACTGTTTGCCCTAGTTCTTCCAACAAACGACCAGCAACGATACCCAGAACGCCAGGATTCCAGCCTTCCTTGGCCAAAACCTGGACCTTCTTCTCAGGATCCACCATGGTCTTAGCTTCTTCATAGATTGATTGGACGATTTCCTTGCGCTCTTCGTTTTTCTGATGAATCATGAGGGCAATCTCATGAGCTTCCTCGTCGTCAAATCCAGTCAGCAAATCAATGGCAGGATTAGGATCATCCAAGCGCCCCAAGGCATTTAAACGAGGGGCAATCTGGAAACCAACCGTTTCTTCTGTTACTTCATTAGCAGCAATCCCAACCATGTCTAGCATTTCTTGTAGTCCAATGCGCTGGGTATGTCCCAACATTTCCAGACCATATTGGACCAAAATGCGATTCTCATCCGTCAAACTCACCATATCAGCAATGGTACCGATAGCGACCAAATCAAGCAATTCCACTTGCACTTCTTCTAAAAGAGCGCAAGCTAGCTTGAAAGCCACTCCGCATCCGGCCAAATATTTGAAGGGATAATCCGCATCTGGATGCTCAGGGTGAACAATCGCATAGGCATCAGGAAGGGTTTCCGGCATGGAATGGTGGTCGGTCACAATGACATCCACTCCCATAGACTGGGCCAGTTCAATTGCTTCGTGACCCGCAACCCCATTATCCACTGTCACAATCAAGGAAATCCCCTCTTGCTCGATAAAGTATTTATAGACACTGGCATTAGGGCCATAGCCATCTGTAAAGCGATTGGGCAGGTAAACACGACACTCTGCGCCCAGCTGTTCCAAACTTTCCTTAACAATAGAGGCCGAAGTCATACCATCCGCATCATAGTCACCGTAAACGAGGATATTCTCCCCTTCTTCAATGGCCTGACGAATCCGCTCCACTGCCTTGTCCATATCATGTAGCAAGTAGGGGTCATGCAAGTCTTCTAAAGAAGGTTCTAAGAACTTCTTTAGACTTTTCTCATCCTGAATCCCTCTTTCAAATAATAACCGAGCCACCTCAGGACCCAGTCCAGCCTTCTTGGCTATCTTTGTAAAATCCGCATCTTCAACCTGCGGGGCAAACTGCCATTCATAAGTAGGAGTTATCAAAAAAACATCCACTCTTTCTAAGAATTCTATCGTTTCATTATAACACGATTTAGGCTTTTTCTCTATCCTGACTACTTTTTACTACAATTTTACTAATTTTTTTCTGATTCAATTTGACAAGACAAATCTTTTGTTGTAAAATCATGTTATAAAACCTAACACAAAGGAGATCTCTCATGGCTTTAGTAGAATTTAAAAACGTCGAAAAATATTACGGAGACTATCACGCACTCCGCGACATCAATCTCCGTTTTGAAAAAGGACAAGTTGTTGTCCTGCTTGGACCTTCTGGCTCTGGTAAGTCTACTCTTATCCGTACGATAAATGGTTTGGAGGCTGTTAACAAAGGAAGTCTCCTAGTCAATGGACACCAAGTAGCAGGTGCTAGTCAGAAAGATTTAGTTCCTCTTCGTAAGGAAGTCGGCATGGTTTTCCAGCATTTTAACCTTTATCCACACAAAACGGTGTTAGAAAATGTAACAATTGCGCCCGTAAAAGTTCTAGGAATTGATAAAAAAGAAGCTGAAAAAACAGCCCAAAAATACCTGGAATTTGTAAATATGTGGGATAAGAAAGATTCTTATCCGGCCATGCTATCTGGTGGACAAAAACAACGAATTGCCATCGCACGCGGACTCGCTATGCATCCCGAACTCCTCCTCTTTGATGAACCCACATCTGCTCTTGACCCTGAAACCATCGGAGATGTTCTAGCAGTTATGCAAAAACTGGCGCATGACGGGATGAATATGATCATCGTTACCCACGAAATGGGCTTTGCTCGAGAGGTTGCGGACCGCATCATCTTTATGGCCGACGGAGAAGTTTTGGTGGATACGACAGATGTCGATGACTTTTTTGACAACCCAAGCGAACCTCGTGCCCAACAATTCCTCAGCAAAATTATCAATCATGAAAGTGACAAAGTCAAATAAGGAGGCGCCTATGAAAAAGAAATTCTTTTTATCAGCATTATTGATTAGCCTTTTCGGTCTTGCTGCTGCTAAACCAGTTCAGGCTGATACCAGTGTCGCAGACATTCAAAAAAGAGGCGAACTGGTTGTCGGTGTCAAACAAGACGTTCCCAATTTTGGTTACAAAGATCCCAAGACAGGTACTTATTCTGGTATCGAAACGGACTTAGCCAAGATGATTGCAGACGAACTCAAGGTCAAGGTTCGCTACGTTCCAGTTACCGCTCAAACTCGCGGACCACTCCTAGACAATGAACAAGTCGACATGGATATCGCTACCTTCACTATCACAGATGAACGTAAAAAACTCTACAACTTCACCAGTCCCTACTATACGGACGCTTCTGGTTTTTTGGTCAATAAATCTGCCAATATCAAAAGCATTGAAGACCTAAATGGCAAAACCATCGGGGTTGCCCAAGGCTCCATCACTCAACGCTTGATTACTGAACTGGGCAAAAAGAAAGGTCTAACCTTTAAATTCGTCGAACTTGGTTCCTACCCAGAATTGATTACTTCCCTTCACGCTCACCGTATTGATGCCTTTTCTGTAGACCGTTCTATCCTATCTGGCTACATTAGTAAGCGGACAGAACTACTAGAAGATAGTTTCAAGCCATCTGACTACGGTATCGTCACCAAGAAATCAAATACCGAGCTAAACGACTATCTTGATAGCTTGGTCACTAAATGGACCAAGGATGGTAGTTTGCAGAAACTCTATGACCGTTACAAGCTCAAACCATCTAGCCATACCGCAGATTAAGGAGGACACCCCATGACAGATTTATCATCTTGGACAGCCTATTTTCAGGATTTTGGACAATTTTTCAATGGTTTCCTCTTCACCCTTACCTTAGCGATTGGTTCCTTTATCCTCGCCATGGTTTTGGGCATCTTCTTTGGAGCTATATCGACCAGTAAACGTCCAATTTTGCGAATCCTAGCTCGTATCTTTGTCGAATTTTACCAAAATACCCCCCTCTTGGTACAGTTTGTTATTGTTTTTTATGGTTTGCCTCTTATCAGTGAACACACCATCATGATTCCGATTTATTGGACAGCTGTTCTCTGCGTCGGACTCTATCACGGAGCTTATATCGCTGAGGTTATCCGTTCAGGGATTCAGTCTATACCAAGTGGTCAGATGGAGGCCGCCCTGTCGCAAGGTTTTTCCTATATCAGTGCCATGTGCTTGATTATCTTGCCTCAGGCCTTCCGTATCATTCTCCCTCCATTGACCAACCAAATCGTTAACCTCATCAAGAACACCTCTACCGTGGCTATCATCTCTGGAGTAGACTTGATGTTTGTAACTAAGTCTTGGTCGGCTCTCAACGGAAACTATATCCCAGCCTTTTTAGGTGCTGCTCTTCTCTACTTTGCCCTATGCTTCCCTGTTGCCCAATTTGGTCGCAAGATGGAGCAAGCCAATAAAAAAGCCTATTCACTTTAGGAGGTTACTATGGAATCTATTTTAGAAGTTTTGACCCCAGATAACCTAGTCTTTATCTTTAAAGGATTTGGCTTAACTCTCTACATTTCTCTGATTGCTATCGTCCTCTCGACCCTTATCGGAACAGTACTAGCCGTCATGAGAAATGGGAAAAATCCTGTCTTACGGATCATCTCCAGCATTTATATCGAGTTTGTACGTAACGTTCCCAACCTCCTCTGGATTTTCACCATCTTTTTGGTGTTTAAGATGAAGTCCACACCAGCTGGTATTACAGCCTTTACCCTTTTTACCTCAGTAGCCTTAGCTGAGATTATCCGAGGCGGTCTCAATGCCGTGGACAAGGGCCAGTATGAAGCAGGAATGTCGCAAGGTTTTACCTCTGCGCAAATCCTCTACTACATCATTCTCCCACAAGCGATCCGTAAAATGCTGCCAGCCATCATTTCTCAGTTTGTAACTGTGATTAAGGATACCAGTCTTCTCTACTCTGTTATCGCCCTACAAGAACTCTTTGGCGCCAGCCAAATTCTTATGGGACGCTATTTCGAACCAGAGCAGGTCTTCAGTCTTTATATCCTGATTGCCTTGATTTACTTTATCTTTAACTTTGCCATTTCTAGTCTGTCTCATAAGCTAGCAAAACGTTGGCAACAAGCCGCAGAATAAAAACGAAATGTGAACTCAAAACAAGGGTTCACATTTTTTGCTATAAATGAAAAAGAGCAACTCAATGCTATGCAAACGTTTTACTTTTTGGTAAAATGACTTTAAAACCATAAAGCAAGGAGAAAAACAATGATTCAAGAACTTTACAAAGAATTCTCTCAACTGGAACAAGTAGAAGCTATCGCTCTTGGTGGTTCACGTGCAGGACAAGACTACGATCAAAATTCTGACTATGATGTCTATGTCTATCTTAACTCACCTATTGACGAGAAGACTCGTCAAATCATTCTTAGCAACTATTGCTCCTATATGGAAATTGGAAACCAGTTTTGGGAATTAGAGGACGACTGTGTACTAAACAACGGTATCCAAATCGAGTTGATTTATCGTTCGCTGGAGTCGTTTGAACAAGAATTGAACTTAACCGTTTTTCAACACAAAGCTCAAAATGCTTATACAACTTGCATGTGGCATAATCTACTCCACAGCAAGATTCTATACGATCCGAATGGACACTATGCTTCGCTCCAAAGAACTTACCAGATTCCCTATCCACAGGAACTCAAAAAGCATATCATTGAAAGGCAACTCCTTTTGCTAGAACAAGCTATGCCTGCCTTCTCTCACCAAATAGAAAAAGCTATCAAACGCCAAGATTTTCTCAGTATGAATCATCGTACAAGTGAATTTTTTGCTTCCTACTTTGACTTGTTATTTGCGTTCAATGAGCAAACCCATCCTGGTGAAAAACGGATGCTGGAGTATGCAAAGGCCCATTGTACTCTCCTCCCTAAGCAATTTGAAGAAACTATTCGCAAGTATTTCCAACTACTCTATCAACCGCAACAAGGAGAACAAGCGGTTGTAACCTTACAAACCATCCTGAACCAACTAAAGGCCATTTTGCCATAAGTAAAAAATGAAATGTGAACCTCTGTTGCTGTTCACATTTTTATTTGTCGTTTACTGTAAAATTCTAGTCTACTCATATTCAGTTGCCTATTTTTGACTCTCTCTGAAAATCTGCAACTAGATTAGAAATTGTTCAATTGATTGACGAGCAATCATGAAGCCGTTCCAAAAACCGCACTCACAATCACTTACCCTGCTCTTTCATTACTAGTGACAATTTTTCCCTTAGGGTTACTACAAGATTTTTTAGAGATTCTAACAAGAATTACAATATGAATTTTACATATTACCATAGAACACCTCTATAGGAGAAAATCAGAGCTAAAATTAATAAAATATAGAATGCGATAAAAAACCATCTCATCTTCACACATAGAGCAATATATTCTCTGATAAAGGCCGATGGGATATAGTAGGCGGCTGTACGGCAACCAAGGCCATCTCCCTTCATCCCAATACGGCGAGCATAGGTACTGGTACGAAAAACATGGTAATCATTGGTCACAAAGAGAAAACGTGGACTGGTCACCAGCCTCTCTCCCAATTCTTTTGAGAAGAGAAGATTCTCATAGGTCGTCGTTGAGTCTTCCTCTAGGAGAATCGCTTCTCTCGGAACATCCGTTTCTTCCAACAAATAATTACAAATTGCCTGAGCTTCGGATATCTTTTCATCTCCACCTTGACCACCACTAGCGATGATTTTAACATTGGGATTAAGAGACTGGCGATAGGCTTCTACTGCCTTATCAATGCGACTCTTTAGTAAGGGAGTCACTTTTTCTCCATTCAACAAGCCTGCTCCGTGAATGATAATAAAATCATAATATTTTTTCTTAGGAATAAAAAGATATAAGATAGAATAAAGCAGAAATCCTGCAAAGGCAAAACCAAAAATCAAATACGAATAAATTAAAAAGAAAAAGATAATATTCACTAGATGATTGGTGTAGAACAAGCCCTTGGTATCGCTCACTCGAATTGCCATGATTACAAAAAAGAATAGAATCACGCAGCCTAATCCTAGAGACAAATAATTTGCCTTGGATTTTCCTTCTTTTTTCAATAACACAAATCCATTATAAATAAGGAAAAAACCACTTAGAAAAACTAAAAGAGGCAGCAGAAGAAAAATCCCTGCAAAGAAAACCATGTGCACTTCTTTCTGCCCAGCTTCGTAAAAAAGATTGGCAATGGACATATAAGAAAAGAGCAGAGATAAAAGCAAGATAGCTGGATTCCAGAGACTGCGATTGTCCCTTAAAAACGAAACGAGAAAAAGTAGGACAAAAAATCCTGTGATAAAGTACATAGTCTCCTCCTTTGATGACTACATTGTACCATAATTATAGCAATAGAAAAAGAGGAGCCTGGTCCTCTTACTTAGACAGTTTATTCTGAGCATCGGCTACAACCTGAGCCAAACTTGTCTGACGCAGTTGGTTTTCCATAGCTGCTTGAACATCGAACAGCTTTTGGTCCAAGACCGCATGGATATTAGCTCCAATTGGGCAATTAGGATTTGGATTGTCATGAAAACTAAAGAGCTTACCAGATTTTCCTAAACACTCCACAGCTTGGTAGACATCCAACAAGCTGATCTCTTGAAGGTCTTTTATTATTTCAGTTCCTCCCGTACCACGAGCAACTGAAATCAACCCTGCTTTTTTGAGTTGCGATAAAGTCTTACGGATAATGACTGGATTGACTCCGACACTAGCCGCAAGAAAATCACTGGTTACCTTGCTGTCTGTATCCTGCATTGCAATAATAATCATCATATGAGTCGCAATTGTAAATCGGCTTGGAATTTGCATCTTCTTCTCCTTTCATTGATATTTTATTCATCTTTTCCCGTATAAACATTATACCTTTTTTGCTTATCCTGTCAAATATTAACGAATGATTACCTTCTCCATGCAAAAAGTCCTGTATCCCTCTTGGTACCCAGAACAGCGGAGGACATACAAAGACTTATTTTTTTATGCAATTTTACGGACAATCCCTTTTGTTTTATGACTTGACCAAACCGAGCTGATAGACACCCCAGCACCAACTAAGGTAAACACAGCTAACATAGCTAGATTATAAAAATAGTTATCTGGAAAATCACCGCTAAAGATTAATTGATTCACCACTCGGAAAGCAAAGGCAAACTCAACCCCTAGTTTGGCAACGACTTCCATCGCCAAATCAATTTGATTCACTAGAAAGACAGTAATCACCATCCAAATAGAGGAAATCACAATCCCCTTTCGAGATAACTTTTTACCAAGAATTTCATATCCTTTAATGGTACAAATCCCCAGAACAAGCCCCGCTGCGACAGCTACATAACCAAGACGTGCGATGAAAAGAGCAACCGCCCCACCAATCAAGGCCCCTAGTAAAGCCCCGATAGTTCCAAGAAGAACATTTTCCTTCTGACTGTGATAAGAATCCACCTCAATTTGAAGATTGCTCTTCAACAATTGATAGCTTTCCTCGTTAATCAGGAAGATTGAATCCCCTAGTTGATACAGACTAATCGGCCCCTCTTGACCACTGTAGCCACAAACTTGAACGAAGTGATGGGATTCAAGGAAATCTACAAAGTCTCTTATAAGTGTCTGTAACTTTTCAACTGTCTTTGATTTGCGCATCGCACCCTTGACAACAATAGATACAGTGTACTGGTTAATAGATAAGGTTGACAAGTTTGGAAGTGATTCGCTCTTAAAGTCATCCCACACCAACTCGTTTTCTTCTGAATCCGCAGGATTGCCATTCAAGCTCACACTGACACTAAGTCGAAACTGATTTTTTACATCTGCTTCATGTAGCAATAGCAAGTAGCCTGATTGCACGCCATAAATGCTTCCAGACTCCTCATCAAACTGTAGGCCTAGTCCCGACGCAATTGCCTGTAATTCTTCTGGCTTCATAAATAATCTCCCTTTTATTTTGAACATCAATTAGTATGGTGTTCAAATTATATATTTTTCCATATTCTAGCATAAATTTTATAAGTAGTCAATTCATATCCATTTCGACTTATCGCGAAACAGCGGTCACTAGACTATCCTATTTCTAGTCAAAACTCCTTTTAAAACCAATCTTTCTTGTCTCTTTCCATCCAGAGTTCAACATCCTGATCATAACCTTCTTGCTCGCTAATCTGTCCCAACAATTCATGGTTATGAGTGTGGTGAATTCCATTTACCAAGCTTTCATAGTAAACCTGAAAATAAGGGAGCTTTAAATCCTTAGCCAGCTGCAATTCGACTTCTACATCATAATCCACTCGACGAAAATCAACATCAGACAAACCTGCATCATCAAACTCTAAAATCATATACTGGGCACGCAGGTCCTTACGCAACTTCGCATCTAAAAAGAAGGGTTGCCCAATCGAACCCGGATTAAGAATCAACTGTCCGTCACTACCGTAACGAAGAAACTGTTGGTGGATATGGCCATACACTGCGATAGAAGCATATGGCTCCGTCACCAATCTATCAAAATCTTCTTGTTTTCCCGTATGAATCAACTCCCTTCCCCAGTTTTTATCAGGAAGATGGTGAGTGATTCCTACCGTTAAATCACCAAACTGACGATGAACTTGCATAGGTTGATCGTGGAGTTCTTCGATTTCTTTAGGGCTAATTTCTTCTAAGATGTACTGACTTTGGCGCAGGAGATAACGATGACTCACTTTTGTAGGATCTAACTTACGATGTAGGCCTAGCCAGAGACTATTCTCCCAATTCCCCAGCACTCTTGCAGTGATGGGCAAGCTAGCTAAGAGATCCAATATCCTTCTACGCCCTGTTCCAGGCATGAGAATATCTCCCAAAAGCCAGTACTCGTCTACCTCTGCCACTCTTGCATCAGCCAGAACAGCTTCCAGGGCTGTCGTATTTCCATGTATATCTGAAAGAACTGCTATTTTAGTCATTCTTTCTCCTCATTTCCTCTTACTTCTTCAGTTAGTATTATAGCAGAAATGCCATAAAATAGACTCGTTTCTACTCTCCTAGAAAACTTGAAAATCACTCCTTTCTTGCTATAATATAAACAAAGAGAACCTTCATTTATAGCAAGATACTCTTCAGTAGCACTCTTTTAGCAAGGATTGGAGGACTATTGCCATGCGGAATTATCTTAAGTATATCCCACACTACCTTGTCATTTTCTTTTTTTACTGGCTACTCTATGAACTCCTCTCTCTACTCATCTCTGACCCATATACACTGAAGGGACTGTATATTTACAACATCATCCTCTTTTCACCTTTGGCAACCTTCATCGTATCCCTTCTTTATAGCTACCGGTTTCATTTCTCACTTTGGTGGTTGCTGGGAATTGGACTGCTCTATTGCTTTACCATCATCACCTTTGGTGAGTTCATTCTTCTTTATCTCGTAGCCTATGAAATCTTCGCCCTACTTGGTATGGCTTCTGGTGTGGGAATCAAGCATGTCTTCCAGCGAGAGAAAAATAAAAAACTTACACAAAAACCTTGAAAATTCTCGCAATCATGCTATAATAATGCATAGAGACAAGTCACTTAGTCCCTTTCTACTAGAGAGTGCGTGGTTGCTGGAAACGCATAGAAAGCCTAAACTGATACTACTCTACTGACTTTTATGAAAACATAAAACGGTGGCTACGTTAAAGCCAATCAGAGGTGTCAACAGTTTTTGTTGTGCATAAATGAAGGTGGAACCACGTTGCGACGTCCTTTTAGGATGTCGTTTTTATTTTGTCAGAAGGAGGAAGAATGATGCTTTATATGATTGGCGGATCGCCTTGCAGTGGAAAGTCAACAATTGCCTCACTTCTTGCTAGACAGTATCAACTACTTCATATCAAACTGGATGATTTGGTAGAAGAGATGATGAGTCAAGCAAGTGCAGACTCACAGCCAATTTGCCTTCTTAGGCAGGATAGAAATCCAGAAGAGATGGCAGATGAAGAATGGCGCTTTTATGAAGAGATTTTTCCATATGTAAAATCTTACTTGATAAAAAATCAAAACAGACCTCTCTTGGTGGAGGGAGCAGGACTTTTGCCTCACTTGGTAAAGGAGCTTGAATGTCCAGCGTCTTCCTATCTATGCTTGACTCCGACAGCTGATTTTCAAAAAAAGCATTATATACAGAGAGAATGGGTTTCTTATGTCTTAGAGGGTACAACCAACCCCGAGCAAGCTTTTGAAAACTGGATGCAACGAGACATTCTTTTTGCTCAAATGGTTCGTAAGGAAGCGGTGAAATTAGGCTATCCTAGTCTCGTAACAGATGGTGGTCAATCAGAGAAGCAGACTGCAGAAGAAGTTGCTCGGCTCTTAAAATTGTCCAACAAAAATAGAATAAATATTTAAGGAGAAAACCATGATTAAGATTACTTTCCCAGATGGCGCTGTTCGTGAATTCGAATCTGGCGTTACAACTTTTGAAATTGCCCAATCTATCAGCAATTCCCTAGCTAAAAAAGCCTTGGCTGGTAAATTCAACGGCAAACTCATCGACACGACTCGTGCTATCACTGAAGATGGTGCCATCGAAATTGTGACACCTGATCACGAAGATGCTCTTCCAATCTTGCGCCACTCAGCGGCTCACTTGTTTGCCCAAGCAGCTCGTCGCCTTTTCCCAGACATTCACTTGGGAGTTGGTCCAGCTATTGAAGATGGTTTCTACTACGATACCGACAATACTGCTGGTCAAATCTCCAACGAAGACCTTCCTCGTATCGAAGAAGAAATGAAAAAAATCGTCAAAGAAAACTTCCCATCTATTCGTGAGGAAGTCACTAAAGACGAAGCACGTGAAATCTTCAAAAACGACCCTTACAAGTTGGAATTGATTGAAGAACACTCAGAAGACGAGGGTGGTTTAACTATCTACCGTCAGGGCGAATACGTGGACCTTTGCCGTGGCCCTCACGTTCCATCAACAGGCCGTATCCAAATCTTCCACCTTCTTCATGTAGCAGGTGCTTACTGGCGTGGAAATAGCGACAACGCGATGATGCAACGGATCTACGGTACAGCTTGGTTTGACAAGAAAGACTTGAAAAACTACCTTCAAATGCGTGAAGAGGCCAAAGAACGTGACCACCGTAAACTTGGTAAAGAGCTTGACCTCTTCATGATTTCACAAGAAGTTGGTCAAGGACTTCCATTCTGGTTACCAAACGGTGCGACGATCCGTCGTGAATTGGAACGCTACATCGTCGACAAAGAGTTAGCTTCTGGCTACCAACACGTTTACACTCCACCACTTGCTTCTGTAGAGCTTTACAAGACTTCTGGGCACTGGGATCATTACCAAGAAGACATGTTCCCAACCATGGATATGGGTGACGGCGAAGAATTTGTCCTTCGTCCAATGAACTGCCCTCACCACATCCAAGTCTTCAAACACCATGTTCACTCATACCGTGAATTGCCAATCCGTATCGCTGAAATCGGTATGATGCACCGTTACGAAAAATCTGGTGCCCTCACTGGTCTCCAACGTGTTCGTGAAATGTCTCTCAACGACGGTCACCTCTTTGTCACTCCTGAACAAATCCAAGAAGAATTCCAACGTGCCCTTCAGTTGATTATCGATGTTTATGAAGACTTCAACTTGACTGAATACCGCTTCCGCCTCTCTCTTCGTGACCCTCAAGATACTCACAAGTACTTTGATAACGATGAGATGTGGGAAAATGCCCAAACCATGCTTCGTGCAGCCCTTGATGAAATGGGTGTTGACTACTTTGAAGCCGAAGGCGAAGCAGCCTTCTACGGACCAAAATTGGATATTCAGGTTAAGACAGCCCTTGGAAAAGAAGAAACCCTTTCGACTATCCAGCTTGACTTCTTGCTCCCAGAACGCTTCGACCTAAAATATATTGGAGCTGACGGTGAAGAGCACCGTCCAGTTATGATCCACCGTGGGGTTATCTCCACTATGGAACGCTTCACAGCTATCTTGATTGAGAACTACAAGGGTGCCTTCCCAACATGGCTGGCCCCACACCAAGTGACCCTCATCCCCGTTTCTAACGAAAAACACGTGGACTACGCATGGGAAGTAGCTAAAAAACTCCGTGATCGTGGTGTCCGTGCAGACGTAGATGAGCGCAATGAAAAAATGCAATTCAAGATTCGTGCCTCACAAACCAGCAAAATTCCTTATCAGCTCATCGTTGGTGACAAGGAAGTAGAAAACGGAACCGTCAACGTTCGTCGCTATGGACAAAAAGAAACACAAACTGTCTCAGTTAATGATTTTGTTCAAGCTATTCTAGCTGATATCGCCAACAAATCTCGTGTTAAGAAATAAAACGATCACAGTCTGAGAAACATTTTTCAGTAAGAAAAAGCAACAACTGAAATAGTTGTTGCTTTTTCTATTTTGTTTAACCTGAATCAGTAGTGATTGATTAACTCACCTCAAATACTATTCTCTTCTGCAATCCTTTCTATCCACCAACTTTTGAATATAAGATCTCTTCCCAAGATTTGCTCTCATGAATTAGACAAGTCAATATCCTCAATCCTTGTCTGCTTCCTTGTCTGCTTCATTTTCTTTTACGAGATCTTTTTGTGAATCCTTTTCAGAGAGTTTTTGGTCGATATACTTGTTAATAGTTTCATAAAATTCCTTGGTCATCTCACTATCTAATTTTGTCGAATTATGGACTTGATTGACTTTTAATTGAACAGATTGAATACCGTAAGAGGCTTGTTTTTGATGGAGCATTTCTAATTCTTCGTCTGAAATCGGATCTCCAACAACCGTCAAGACCAATTCATTGTTCCTTGACTTGTAGACTTGATTAATGACCGTGTGATTGGCGAACTCTTTTGCTATAAACTGTTTGATTCCTTCTTTTCGCGCTTGATCTATCGACAAAGTGACTGCTGAATAACTGGCTGGAAGAACCAATAATACAATCAAGGATGTCAAGCCAATTTTCATTTTAACGTTTAGCTCTTTAAATGAACTTAAGGGAGATTTTCTCATCAAAATTCTTGTTCCAACAATGTTGGCTAGCATGATAAAGACACAGTTGATCAAAAAAAGATAGAGAGCCCCAAATAAAAATCGTGCATTTCCATTAGCTAAACCATAGCCTGCAGTACAGATAGGTGGCATCAGAGCTGTTGCAATGGCTACTCCTGGCACGATATTGTTTGCTTCTTTTTTCCTTGAACCAATGACACCTGCTATCCCACCAGCAATAGCAATGAGAACATCCCAAATGGTTGGAGAGGTTCGTGCAATCAGTTCGCTACTAGCATAAGATAAGGGAGAAATCCAGAAATACAGAGTCGAGACAAGCAAACTGACCAATACTTGAGTAAATAAAACCTCTAGAGATTGCTTGATTAAATGCGTATCAAAAATAGCTAAACCGAATCCCAGTCCAACAATCGGTGTCATAAGAGGGGAAATCAGCATGGCTCCAATAATAACAGCTGTTGAATTCATATTTAGACCTATAGAGGCAATAAAAATCGCACACATCAAAATTACTGTATCTCTTAATCGAACATGAAGGTCATCATATAATTTCTCACGGTATTCCCGTGTTGAATAGTTTCCGGTCATTGGTTACTCCTTTTATTTCATATAATCTTGTTTCTGCATGGATGATGTAGAGAGACTTCTGTCCAATCTTACATATGTTTAATTCTCATCTGTCATTCTTTTGAAAATGATCCCTTGAATATCCATCAGTCTATCCTAACTATTATATCAAAAATTTGACGGTCTTTCTCTGAAAAAGTCAATTAATTAAAAAGATAGAGAAAAGAAAAAATTTTTGTTTCCTTATCCGAAGAAGAAAAAACGATATCTCCTCTGAAAGAAGATGCCGTTTTAATCTTTAAATATGATTGGTGTGTTTGACAATCCATTGCTCCATTTTGATTTGCAACCAGAAGCCATAGATTCCAAACGTGATGATGGTTAGAAGAAACCCCTTGATCCAGTTACCGAACAGTTGTGCTCCAGTCCCGTCAAAGTATAGACGTTGCCCATCCACTACCGAGTGTTTGGTTTTCAATTTTTCATCATGCAAACTGCCCAAGGTGTTACGATCCCCAAGGTAAGACCGCAAATGATGGCTACTAAGATAGAGTATCCAATATAATCTATGATTCCTCCGTCAAAATAACTTTCTTTCATTTTTGTCTCTTTTATTTTTTGACTATATTCTAGTCGTTTCCTAGTGTAACATTTTTTACATCTGGACAATCTTACGGTAACTTCTAGACGTTATCATGAAAATAGAGATATAGACTAGAACAAAAATTCCACAGATGGATAAGGTTATCATCAACTATGCTCACTCAATTATCAGATTCCTATTGGAAAATTTAATGCGAACGGTTGTTCCTATTCCGACCTCAGAATCGATGCGAATCTGGTGACCCAGTTCTTCAGAAATTTTCTTAGATAGATAAAGTCCAAGTCCAGATGACTGCTGGGTCAAACGCCCATTGTAGCCTGAAAAGCCACGTTCAAAGACTCGGAGTACATCGCTATTTTTTATCCCGATTCCCGTATCCTTGATACAGAGCTCCTGACCTTCCATAGAAATCTCTAGCCCACCTTCCTTGGTGTATTTGAGGCTGTTTGAAAGGATTTGTTCAATGACGACCAACAGCCACTTCTTATCGGTCACGATAGTTTTGTCGAGATCATGGAGATTGAGCGTCAGTCCTTTTTGGATAAAGAAAAGAGCATACTTGCGAACCACTTCTTTCACCAGATCCTCCACTTGAACCTTTTCAAATACCAAGTCATCATGGAAGCTCTCTAAACGCAGATACTGCAACACCAGGTTGGTATAGGAGTCAATCTTGAAAATTTCCTGTTCCAGTTGCTGCTTGACCTCACGATCAGAGACTTCTGCTACTAAAAGGCGACTCGCTGCAATGGGGGTCTTGATCTGGTGAACCCATAAGGTGTAGTAATCAAGCAAATCCGTCAGCTTGCTCTGCGCTTCCGACTTCTTTTGATACAATTCAGACTCACGATCTTCGAGCTTTTCTGCTAGCGCACATTCCAAAGGAGACTTGGGGTCTCTCTCAGCATAGAGTACTTCCTGTCGATAAACCTGAGCTTCTGCAAATATATCCCAAGCCAAAAATAAGAAGGTCAAAAAACTACTGAGCAGAAAGAAATAAAGAAAATAAGTTCCTAGACTAGCAAATAAAAACTGAAAGAGAAGGACAAGAAAGCCTAATGAAAAAATATAGGTAAAAACGCGACTGCGAGAACGCAGATAGGCTAGAAAAAATGATTTCCAATCAAGCATGTTTCAGTCCGTATCCTATCCCTTTCTTGGTTTCGATAAAGCCTGCTAAACCTTGCTCCTCCAACTTTTTGCGCAAGCGAGCAACGTTGACAGACAAGGTGTTATCATCGATGAAAAAATCGCTATTCCAGAGTTCCCGCATCAAGTCATCACGCGCCACGATATTGCCAGCATGTTCAAACAGCACTCGCAAAATTTGAAATTCATTCTTGGTCAAACTCAGAACTTCCCCCTGATAGTGCAGGTCCATAGACTTGGTATTGAGGATCACACCCGCATACTCCAGCAGACTTTCATCACGGCCAAACTCATAGGAACGGCGCAACAAGCCCTGAACCTTGGCAAGGAGCACCTGCTGGTCAAAAGGCTTGGTCACAAAGTCATCTGCCCCCATATTGATCGCCATGACAATATCCATCGCCTGGTCTCTCGAAGAGAGAAACATGATGGGCACCTTAGAAATCTTACGAATCTCCTGGCACCAGTGGTAACCATTAAAAAGAGGCAGACCAATATCCATGAGGACCAAATGAGGTTCTGACTGAACAAAAAGGCTCAATACTTCCATAAAATCTTCTACCAAAACGACCTCAAAACCCCACTCAGAGAGTAATTTCCCAACTTGTTGCCGAATAACTTGGTCATCTTCTACTAGTAAAATCTTGTGCATGCGCTCCTCCTTTGTTATTTCTCAAAGTATCAAAACCCTTCATATCAGATTTACGGATCAGTATCTCATACTGTTTAGCAACCTATTTCCCAAATCCAGATCAGAAAACAGATGCTAAATAGAGAACATTCCCACTGATATCATACCTTATTTTTAATTATAGTTCCAGCCTTATCCTATATTTTCCTTTTTGTGCTCATTTTGTTAGCGTTTCTTTAACTTAATTAATAGATCTAACCTTCTTATTGACAAGCTAGCCATGATTTGTTAGAATATGAATGAACAAATAATTTTATTCATTCATTCATTCATAAAATAAAGGAGGTTAAATCCTATTGGACAAAAAACAATCTTTAAAAACAGCAGCCTATGAAGTTTTTTCGAAAAAAGGTTACAAGGCAACAGGAATTTCAGAAATTGCTAGGCAAGCTGGTGTTGCAGTTGGTTCTTTTTATAACTATTACGAGAGTAAAGAAGCCATTTTTCTAGACATCTATATAGATGAAAACAACCGTGTTCGCCAAGCTATGATCGAAGAACTGGATTGGGAAATTGACATGATCGACCTCATTGGTCAACTATTTGCTCAGTCCAGAACTCTCGTTTCTTCCAATAAAATCCTTGCAGAATGGTACAATCCTGCCATCGCAGATGAGTTGCACAGCTACTATTCCTCGGAAGAAGGCAAAGTCGCAAATCCTTTTCATCAGTTTCTAGTTAAAACTTTTACAAATCGAATGCAGGCTGAAGGGTACTCGCCAGAAAAGATTCAAGATATTTTACAGGTTTATAATCTGTTTTACTATATGGATATGCATATCACGGAAAAAGATTTTCCAGATATTGGCAAGACCGTTGAAATACTTGCAACCAACTTCATAAAAGGAGTTCTAAAATAAAGAATGGATTTCTTTATTTTTTGAAAAGATATGAATGAATTATTTTACAGTTCATTCATAAAATTAAGAACAGGAGTCATAAAAAATGAAAAGAGGTAAAAAAATGCTTATTATCATTCTATCAACACTTGGAGCGCTATGTATTATAACTTGGGGTGCCATCGCTTATCTTGGACGAAGCCAGACATTATCGATAAAATCCATCGAAAACCCCAGCGGAGATCTATATTTAATTCATATCACAAAGCCGAGTCATCAAACCTGGAAAGCGGGGGCTTATGCTAAGTTTACACTCCCTGATACGTCGTCCGCTTCTAGGAAAAACGAAGCTAAGGGTGAGCAGACCAGTCGATGGCTAACTATTGCCTCCACACCTGATGAAGATGAAATCCTCATTTTAACTCATAATAGTGGTAGCCACTTTAAGGAAACCTTGACACATTTACCGTCTGGCAGTGAGATTGAGATGAGTTGGTTGGATTCCTCTTTAACCATTAAAGATACGAATCAGCCACTAGTTTGCTTTGCATCTGATGTTGGTATTTCTGCTCTACGCCCCCTTATCAAAGAATGGTCTGGTAAAGCTCCAATTATTCTCAACCATTTTGACAAAGGAGTTACTATTTTCGATAATGAGATGAAGGAACTGGCTCAAAAAACATCAAATTTTACTTATAAAACGAGCGATGAATTTTCTCAAAGTCAAACATTTTTAAAACGTGCTATTGATGAATACGGCAATCAAGCCAGCTATCTCATCACAGGTCAGCCTGATGATGTAAATGAGATGAAGAATTTTTTAAAGGAAAATGGGATTGATAGCAAAAACATACAAGTAAGCTCGTTTAGAGGTTTGAAATAGGAGCAATCTATCTTCTATGTATTTCAATCAAACCCTACTAGCTAATTCTAGGTAAATGTGGTAGGATAAACATAGAGAAAGGAGCTTTTATGGCCAATATTTTTGACTACTTAAATGATGTAGCATACGATTCCTTTTATGACCTCCCCGTGAACGAGTTAGATGTTCTTGCCTTGACTGAATTAACCTACCTTGCTTTTGATGATGTAGTCACCCAAGAACCAAAGCGCCTTATAGATCTTGCACCTCAAATCCCTAGAGACATGACGATGTTGACTAATAAAAACCGTCTCCAGTTGTTGGATCAGCTCGCTCAACACAAACGCTTTAAAAATTGCAAGCTCTCAGACTTTATCAACGATATCGATCCTGAATTGCAAAAACAGTTTGCGGCTATGACTTATCGTATCAGTCTCGATACTTATTTGCTTGTTTTTCGCGGGACGGATGACAGTATCATCGGTTGGAAAGAAGATTTCCATATGACCTATATGAAGGAAATTCCAGCTCAAAAACATGCCCTCCAGTATTTAGAGAACTTTTTTGCCCAACATCCTAAGCAAAAGGTTATCCTAGCAGGGCACTCAAAAGGGGGCAATCTAGCTGTCTATGCTGCTAGTCAACTTGATCCAAACTTGCAGAAAAACATTGTCGCTGTCTATACTTTTGATGCACCTGGACTTCACAAGGAACTAACCGAAACACCTGGCTATCAAAACATGATGGAAAGAACGAAAGTATTTATCCCACAAGGGTCTATCATTGGGATGATGCTGGAAATTCCGGATAAAAAAATCGTCGTTCGAAGCACCGCCTTAGGTGGCCTTGCTCAGCACGACACCTTTAGTTGGCAGGTTGAAGACAAGCACTTTGTCCAACTGGACGAGACCAATAGTGACAGCCAGCAAGTCGATACAACCTTCAAGGAATGGGTTGAAACCGTCCCTGATACGGAACTGCAGCTCTACTTTGACCTCTTTTTTGGAATCATTCTCGATGCAGGCATCTCTTCTATCAACGACCTTTCTTCCTTCAAGGTCATTGAACACATTCACCATCTCTTTGTCCAAGCTCAATCCCTCACTCCCGAAGAAAGAGAAACCATGGGACGCTTAACCCAACTCTTGATTGATACCCGTTACCAAGCTTGGAAAAATCGAGAATAGACAAAAACCAACTAATCTAATGATTAGTTGGTTTTTGTTTAAGAAACTAATGGATACTACTTAGAATCTAGAGTATAGAATTAGTCTTCTTTTTTCTTGCGAGACACAAGTCCAAATCCGCTCATCAAACCAAGTACTCCTAGAGTTGCCAAAGCTGCATGATCTTCCGTACCAGTATTAGGTAATTCTTTGGTTGCTTTAGTAGTTGGAGATTGCTCAGTCGGTTTTTGTTGAGGGGCAGTAACAACTTTTTCGTAGACATGTTCTGTGTCGCCGTTTGGAAGTTTCTTAGTCTCTACGAAGCGGTAGCCTGGAATATCTTTCTTAGGTTGTTGGCCGTCTTCGCTTGGATAACCTGGAATTTCATTGCCTTCCTTATCCTTATGACTAGTCTTAACCTTCTCATAAACGTGTTCTGTGTCGCCGTTTGGAAGTTTCTTAGTCTCTACGAAGCGGTAACCTGGAATATCTTTCTTAGGTTGTTCACCGTCTTCGGTTGGATGTCCTGGAATTTCATTGCCTTCCTTATCCTTATGACTGGTCTTAACCTTCTCATAAACGTGTTCTGTGTCGCCGTTTGGAAGTTTCTTAGTCTCTACGAAGCGGTAGCCTGGAATATCTTTCTTAGGTTGTTCACCGTCTTCGGTTGGGTGGCCTGGAATGTCATTCCCTTCCTTATCCTTATGACTAGTCTTAACCTTCTCATAAACGTGTTCTGTGTCACCGTTTGGAAGTTTCTTAGTCTCTACGAAGCGGTAACCTGGAATATCTTTCTTAGGTTGTTCACCGTCTTCGGTTGGATAACCTGGAATTTCATTGCCTTCCTTATCCTTATGACTGGTCTTCACTTTTTCGTAGACATGTTCTGTGTCGCCGTTTGGAAGTTTCTTAGTCTCTACGAAGCGGTAGCCTGGAATATCTTTCTTCGGTTGTTCGCCGTCTTCGGTTGGATAACCTGGAATTTCATTGCCTTCCTTATCCTTGTGACTAGTCTTAACCTTCTCATAAACGTGTTCTGTGTCACCGTTTGGAAGTTTCTTAGTCTCTACGAAGCGGTAACCTGGAATATCTTTCTTAGGTTGTTCACCGTCTTCGCTTGGATAACCTGGAATTTCATTGCCTTCCTTATCCTTGTGACTGGTCTTCACTTTTTCGTAGACATGTTCTGTGTCGCCGTTTGGAAGTTTCTTAGTCTCTACGAAGCGGTAACCTGGGATATCTTTCTTCGGTTGTTCGCCGTCTTCGGTTGGATAACCTGGAATTTCATTGCCTTCCTTATCCTTGTGACTAGTCTTAACCTTCTCATAAACGTGCTCTGTGTCGCCGTTTGGAAGTTTCTTAGTCTCTACGAAGCGGTAACCTGGGATATCTTTCTTCGGTTGTTCGCCGTCTTCGGTTGGATAACCTGGAATTTCATTGCCTTCCTTATCCTTGTGACTGGTCTTAACCTTCTCATAAACGTGTTCTGTGTCACCGTTTGGAAGTTTCTTGGTCTCTACGAAGCGGTAGCCTGGAATATCTTTCTTCGGTTGTTCGCCGTCTTCGGTTGGATAACCTGGAATTTCATTGCCTTCCTTATCCTTGTGACTAGTCTTAACCTTCTCATAAACGTGCTCTGTGTCACCGTTTGGAAGTTTCTTAGTCTCTACGAAGCGGTAACCTGGAATATCTTTCTTAGGTTGTTCACCGTCTTCGGTTGGATAACCTGGAATTTCATTGCCTTCCTTATCTTTATGGCTGGTCTTAACCTTCTCATAAACGTGGACCACATTGCCTTTTTCATCAACCTTAGTTTCAACAATTTTATATCCTGGAATATCTTTCTTAGGTTGCGAACCATCTTCACTTGGTGCTAGGATATTTCCTTTAGTATCAACAAATGAAGTATTCGGACGTACAGTAGGGATGTATTTAGCTGTAATTGGGGTTCCATTCTTATCAACACGTTTAACTGTTACTCCAGTTGCTCGACCTACAAATTCTGGCTCTGGTGTGAAAGTAACTTTTCCAGCTTCATCAATAGTATATGTACCCTCACCTGGTACCTTCTTCTCTGTTGTACCATCGTCAAAGGTCGGCTTAACTGTTTCATCAATTTCTACCGGAATTTCTTTACCATTGATTGTTACTTTTCCGCCTTCAAATGTTGGTGTTCCTGATTGAGGTTGTCCTTTCGGACCTTCTGATTCAGAATCTTTTGAAGTAGGTGTAACCGGGATAACAACTGGGGTATACTTAGCTGTAATTGGGGTTCCATTCTTATCAACACGCTTAACAGTCACACCTGTTGCTTGACCTGTAAATGTCTTCTCGGGAGTAAAGGTTACTTTTCCAGTCTCATCAATAGTATATGTACCTTCACCTGGAACTGTCTTCTCTGTTGTACCATCATCAAACGTTGGTTTGACTGTTTCATCAATTTCAACAGTTTTCTCAATACCATTAACTTTGACTTTTCCACCTTCAAATATTGGTGTTCCTGATTGAGTTGCACCCTGAACATCTGTTGTAATAACATCCGAACTTGTTGGAGTTGCTGGTTTAACAACTGGAGTGTATTTAGCTTTTACAGGAGTTCCATTCTCATCTACACGTTGAACTTCTACGCCTGTTCCTTTTCCAGTAAATTGTGGTTCTGGCTTAAATTCTACCATACCATTATTTACAGTATAAGTTCCTTCGCCTGGAATGACAATTGGTTGATCTGTTGGTTTTCCTGTTTTTGGATCAATAAGTTCAAGACCTTTGGTTTCATCAATAGGAACAATTTTTTCCACTCCATTAACAGTAACCCTACCACCTAGGAATGTAGGCACTCCTTTTTGAGTTGCACCTTGAATGTCTTCTGTAACAGCATCAGTAGCTGTTGGAATTGCTGCCTTAACAACTGGAGTGTAGCTTGCTGTAACGGGGGTTCCATTCTTGTCTTCACGTAAAACTTCAACGCCTGATGCTTGACCTGTAAAGGTTTTTTCAGGAACAAAGGTTACTGTTCCGTCCGGTGCTACAGTATAAGTACCTTCACCCGGAATAGTGATAGAATCCACAACATTTCCAGTTTTAGAATCAATCAATTTAGCTGGAACAGTGTCATTCATCTCAACAGTAACTTCTTTTCCATTGACAACTGCAGTTCCACCTTGGAATTCTGGTTTTCCTGTTTGAGTTGCACCTTGAACATCTTCAGAAGTCGCAGGAACTCCAATAGGATTTACTGGGATAATTTGTGGCGTGTAAGTTGTCGTCACTTTAGTTCCATTTTCATCTTCTGCTTGCACAGTTGCTGGAGTAACCTTACCAGAATACAATTTATCCGTTGGACTAAAGGTTACCTTTCCAGTTGCTGGATCAATAGAGAATGTACCAATTTCAGTAGTCCCATCTTCAGCATAAGCTGGAGTTGTCTGACCTGCAGGAACTTCATTTCCTTCTTTATCAAGAAGTTTTACTGAACCCTGTTTAATTGGTGCAATTGCATCACCTTGAACAAATGTAGGAGTGCCTGTTTGTGTTGCTCCTTGAATATTTTCAGAAGTTGCTGGAGTTGCTGTTGGTGTAACTGGCGTAATCAATGGTGTGTAAGTTGTTTCAACCGAAATACCATTTTTATCTTTAGCCTGTACACGCACAGGTTGAACTTCACCACTATAAGTCTTATCAGTTGGGGTAAAGACTGCAACGGCTTGTTCACCAACTGTTTTCAGAGTATATGTACCAATAACATTTCCACTAGGGTCTTTAGCTGGAACAGATGTTGCTGGAGTTCCGGTTTCATCTAAAAGAGTGAAAGTAGCTGGGTCAATATCTACAGTCACCTGTTTACCATCCAGTGTAGTCGTGCCACCATTGAATGTTACTGTACTTTCTTGAGTTGCTCCTTGAACATCAACTGACTTAGCAGGTTCTGCTGTTGGAGTAACACCTACAATATGTGGAGTATAAGTTGTCTTAACTTTTGTACCATTCTCATCTTCAGCCTGAACTGTTGCAGGTTGGACTTTACCTTTGTAAGTCTTATCGGTTGGAGTGAATGTTACAGTATTTGAAGTTGGGTCAATTGTATATCCCCCTACTTTGTTACCACTCTCATCCAAAGCATCTACTGAAGCTCCAGGTGCTACCGGAGTACCATTCTTATCAAGAAGAACAGCTGAGTTCGGCTTGATTGGAGCAACAGAGTGTCCTTCTTTGAATGCTACCGTTCCTGTTTGAGTAGCGCCTTGGATTCCAGTTGATTCTGCAGGAGTTGCTGTTGGAGTAACTGGTGTAACAGTTGGAGTATAAGTTGCTGTCGCTGTAGCGGTAATAGGTTGTCCATCTTTATCTTGACCAAGAGTTGCTGTTAATGATACAGTCACTGGGGTTGCTGTACCTGTGAATGTTTTCAACGGAACAAATGTCACAACACCAGTTTCATTATTAATTGTGTATGTTCCTTGACCATCAATTGTTACTTGGTCAACTAACTTACCAGTGGTAGGATCTACCAACTTAGCAGGTGAAGTAGCACTTGGTGCCACAGGTGAGCCATCACCAACAGATGTAAAGGTTGGAGTACCTGTTTGAGTCGCTCCTTGAACATCTGTGGATGTTACATTATGACCTTCAATCGAGTCTGTTACTGTGATGTGGTAAGTTGTTGTAGCTGTTGATGAGCCAGCCCCATGATCCACACCAGATTCAGTTCCACCTATTGTAGCATCTGTTGTGTAATTGCCATTACTATCAATAACGTCAACTGTTACTGTATAGACTCCCACTTCACTCAGTGTATAACCACTAGCAAGATTATAGTTGTTTGCATCTTGTTTAGTGTCATAAACCTTCTGAACTCCTGAAGGAGATGTTACTGTAATACGAGTAATGTAAGTTGTTTTTCCGTACTTAGTATCTTCTGCATCAGAGATTGTCACTGCAGCTTTTGCTTCATTACGGAGATCTACCGCAGTTTCTTTAGTAGAAGTATAATCTTGTGAGCTTGCAGTTGGTTTCGTATTGACAACAGTCGCAACATCTGAGTTAGTTGCGATTGTTCCTCTAATGATTCCACCAAATCCTGATTTAGTATGAACTTCCCATGAATCATCACCCAACTTTTTAGCAGTAACTTCTGTTCCATCTGATGATGTCCATGTGTTTGAATGTTTGTCAAAAGTAATAGTTACCGACATACCATCGCCAGCTTGGTTAGTATTTTGAGAAACATATTCCGTCATTGGACGATCAGGAGTAGTTACACTTGTTACATTTCCATCTTTATCAAGTTGACGAGTATATTCGTAAATGAAGAATTTCATACCGCCATCTAGTTTCGCTTCAGTGTATACTTGGCGTTTCGTCCAAGTTGTAGTCCCATCTCCATTTGCTGTTTTCACTTCGGCATAGTCAGCAGGAAGCTCCCAGTGACCAGATGTACTATTTAAAACTGCAGTGTGTTTTTGCCCATCAGTTCCATTCAATTCAACTCGCTCACGTAAGAAAGTTCCCTTAACATTTTCAGCTGATGCTTCTACTTTGATATTATCAACACCAACTTTTGCAGTTGCTTCTGACGTGACTGGAATATTAAAGACGGTATTTGAATCTACAGCACCTAGTTCTTGATTTTCAGTAACCGCTGTATTGGTTGAACCACTATCTACAAGCCATTTACCATTAACGGCTTTCAAGTTTGTTACAGTTCCATCTGGCATTGTAACCTTAGCACTTGTAGCACCTTTCGAGATTTTAACAGGAACTGTTGTTGAATAGGTTTCAACGTTTTGAACTTCAACTTTAGGCTTAACAACTACAGTAATAGAACCGTGCGCCTCTTGACCTGACTGATTCCATGTCGTACTATTAGATAATTTATCATAATCTTTAGCAAATACTGAAACGGTATAGATACCTGCCTCTGTCACCTTACCTCCAATGACAGCATTACCCATGTTGGTTCCAGCGGCTTTTTGCTCTTCAGCAGTACTGTTTGTTACAGTATAGTTGGTGCCAGGAATCAAAACTTTAGAATCATCTAATTCTGCTCCTATAGTGTTGTAGCCTGAGACACCTGTGACTGCTTTAGAAGAATTTTGACGAACTTTAACTACTTTACCTTCAGCAGTTGTATAGTCATAGTTTCCTGCTGAATTGCCAGGTATCGCACTAGCTCCCGAAGAATCATGAAAACGAAGATTGATATTCGCATCATCACCAACAGTTCTATCATAACGAGCTGAATCTGACTGAATTGTAGGAGGTGTGCTATCTTGCCAACCTACCCAACCAGCACGTAGATTCTGAATTTGGAAGGTGACAGTCCGCCCATCTGTATTCGTTGCAGTAATATTGAATCGTAAGTCATACACTCCATTTTCAATACCAGCAACTACTTTACCTTGAATGGTATCTGTCGCCTCATCATAAGTAACACCTGGTACAAGGTTAGTTGGTGTTACAGAGGTAAGACTCCAACCAGCTTGCTTAGCTTTTTCTGTAACTGCAATACGATCTTTCAAACCTTTAATATAAACTCTGTCAACTCCTTGTTCATACCCATAGCCATAAATTTCTGTAGCTAGGTATTCATAACCACCGTTAGCAGAGTAAATCGATGTTGCAGCGTTTGAAATTCTTGACCCATCCGCACGGAGTTTATTTCTCCAAAGTGGTGCTTCTTCAGCTAATTTTTTAGCAGCATCAGGGGTTAATGGATAGTCTACACGTCCTTTGTTGTTATGACCAGTTTTTCCACCCTGTTCTGTATGCATCCCATTTCCAGCATTTGTTTCATTACCAACCCGCTGATTAGAATAGACTTCAATCTCTAGCCCTGTAGCATCAGTACCCGTAATTAATTTAATTTCTTGTACCGGGATCGTATAGGTATCTTTACCAGTATGATTTGCAGCGTTTGTTTCCGATGCATGAGTTGTGTTAGAACCCTCTTCGGCATAGAAATCTTGAGCAGCCAAAGCGACTCCAAAGTTTCCATCTTTTCCGATTCCTGCTTTCTTCAAATCATTGTAGACAGCAATAATGGAATCATTTAAGCGTGACAATTGATCATTGATTTGTTTAGCTGTAACGCTATCCATAGCTAACACTTTTTTAGCTTCTGCAATAACTTCTTTATTATTAGCTATCGCTGCCTCAATTGCCGCTTTGTTTTCAGCCTCAAGCTTATTTTTCCGGACTGCTTCAGTTGCTAAAACATTGGTTACCTCAGCTTCAGAGGTAACTTGTTCTAAGACTTTTTTAGCTTCTTGGACTGGTTTGACAGTTTCTTCTGCTTCTTTTGTTTCTTTTGTTTCTTCTGTAGATTCCTTTATTTTCCCAACTTCGACAGACTCAGCAAATACCGTAATTAAATCTTTAATCTTAGCAAGTTCAGTATCCACTTCCTCTTGCTCAACTATCTCTTTTGAGATGACAGATTTCGCAGAATCTAATAGTTCTTTAGCAGATGTTAGTACCATGTCATCTATATTCTTTGCTGTTTTTACTTTCTCTTCAAGTTCTGTAATTTTTTTAACTAAATCCGTTTTATCAACCGTCTTAAGGGCAACTTCTTTTTCTTTATTTTTCGAAGTTTCTGGTTTTTCTGTTTCCGTAGAAGATTCCGCATTCAATGTCGATGTTGAAACAAGCGTAGTATCTGCTCCTTGAAGTTCCATCGCTGATACTGCTCCATTGCCCAAAAACATCAAACCTGCTGAAATTGCTACTGATGCCGCTCCAAAACTATACTTTCGAATCCCATATCGAATGTATTTCTCCGTCCTAAAACCCTGTTGCTTACTCTTCATAAGATACACAACCTTCCTATTTTTATTATATCGATATTGAAATATAGAAAAAAAAACGAAACTTCTTCCCTACTCAAAAGATGGTCTTTAAATTTCATTATTCTAAAAGGATTATATTCTCGTATTCAATATACATGTTCATACTAACACTTTTTTCTATCTTTTTCAAGAGTTTTTATAATTTTATTTAAAATAAAATTCAAATCATTTGATTTGCAATAACAAGAATAAGCTTAAATTTACAATATGTAAACCGTTTTCTTTTGTTGAAAACAAAATCAATAAAATACTAATTTAATGTATCGAACTACTATATTTATATTTGAATACACTTCGCAAATATTATTTTTTGACATATTTTATTTATAATTATAACTATAAAATCCAAATGCGTTCTCAATGAAAGAAACTGTATTTTTATCAGTTATTTCTTATTTGTTCTATGTTCTTATTACCATTCAACTAAAAATATAACAAGTCTACTCACAGCAATTTCCTTCTTTTTTTAATATAAATCAACCAACCTTGAATGCAAAAGAGGGACTTTCTTTTCACTTTATTTCCCTCTTCTGTGCTATACTTAGTTTAGTACATTCTTTGAGATTGGAGCTAGTATGAAAATCCATAAAACCGTGAATCCCGTTGCCTATGAAAATACTTATTATCTAGAAGGAGACCAACACCTGATTGTGGTTGACCCAGGTAGCCATTGGGAGGCTATTCGCAAGACTATCGAGAAAATCAACAAACCAGTCTGTGCGATTCTCCTGACTCACACCCACTACGACCACATTATGAGTCTTGACTTGGTCAGAGATACTTTTGGAAATCCCCCCGTTTATGTAGCAGAGAGTGAAGCTAGCTGGCTCTATACTCCTGTTGACAATCTCTCTGGTCTACCTCGTCATGATGATATGGCAGATGTCATCTGCAAACCAGCTGAACACACCTATGTCTTTCATGAGGAATACCAGATCGAAGAGTTCCGTTTTACTGTATTGCCAACACCTGGCCACTCTATCGGTGGTGTTTCTATGGTTTTTCCTGATGCCCATCTAGTCTTAACCGGAGATGTTCTATTCCGCGAAACCATCGGACGGACAGACCTTCCTACAGGTAGCATGGAACAACTTCTCCATAGTGTCCAGACTCAACTCTTCACCCTTCCTAACTACGATGTCTATCCTGGGCATGGTCCAGCTACGACCATCGCTCACGAAAAATCCTTTAATCCCTTTTTCTAGCAAACAAAAAACCAAGGATAATTTCCTTGGTTTTTTTGTAGCTTCTATTTTTATGTTAATATTTGCTCAAAAGAATCAATATTGACTAGAAAAATAATTCAAAACTAATTAGCTGGATTCAATTCTTTCCATTCAAGGTTAGACAACTCAAGCTTTTCAGAAGAAATATCTAAAACTTGCTCTGCTTTTTCGTTGCCACCGATTTGAATAGTTGCTTCTTTAATCTTCTGCACTCCATTTTTATCAAACGAATATAGAGCCAGGTTCATTTCTGGACGAGTTGACTGCCAGTCTGCATAAGAGACTTGACCGTTTTCATAAATATCAAATCCTGAGCGAAAACCACCTGCAGAAGCTATATATGCTGTGTGAAGTAAGCTAGGTTTTTGATTTTCCAAATAATAAATGGCTGAAACAAATTTTTCATCGCCAATAAGCAACTCGTCTTGACCATCCTTATTCAAATCAACAATTGCGTATTTCCAATCGGGTGCATTATGATAATCCATTCGAGAGAAAACTAGACCATATTCTTCTGAAGTAATCTTATCTTGTTTATTTTCCTTGTATAAATCTTCTCTATTACCTTGTTTTAAAAGGTCTGTAAAGTGGTTATAGCGTTCAATCACTTCTTTATATAAATCTGGTCCAGTTTCCTTCTTATTTTCAGCAATTGATTGTGATGCCTTGGTTGACGAGTCACTTGTATTTCCAGTCTTTTCTTCTGTTGATGTACTAGTCTTATCATCTTTGGATACAGATGATAATGTAGATGAAGATTCTGTATTACTCTTGTTTTTAATGAAACCACAAGATGCTAGAACTGAAATTGAAAAAATAGCTGAAAGCATCATTAAAAATTTCTTCATATTAACCTCGATAGCACTTTATTTTCAGATGGATAAACTTCAAATATGAGTCACTCACTTCAAAATGATACTTGATTTAGGACTCACTTTACCAAATAATCACACGGTCTTCTGGTGAACGCCACATACCGTCTCCTTCTTTGACATCATAGGTTGTAAAGAAGTCATCGAAGTTTGGCACCTGGATGTTAACACGGAGTTTGGCTGGCGCGTGCACATCGACACTAGCCATGAGTTTCATCAACTCTGGACGACCTTTCATGCGCCAGATACGTGCAAAGTTGTGGAAGAATTCTTCGGCTGAGAAGTCTGGCTCTCTCTTGGCAGCTTCAAGGGCTGCAGCAATCCCGCCCAAGTCAGCAACGTTTTCTGATACAGTTAGTTTTCCGTTGATCCTTGCTCCGTAAGATTCTTGCCCATCAAACTGGTCGATTACTTTCTGCGTTTTTTCTTTAAAGGCAGCATAGTCACTCTCTGTCCACCAATCTTTGAGGCTACCATTTTCATCAAAGGAAGCACCATTTGTGTCAAAGGCATGAGAAATCTCGTGGGCAATAACAGCACCAATACCACCGTAGTTGGCCGAAGACGACTGATGCAAGTCATAGAATGGCGCCTGTAAAATAGCAGCTGGAAAGACAATCAAGTTCTTCTGAGGATTGTAGTAGGCATTGACCATATGAGCAGGCATACCCCACTCCTTGTAGTCAACCGGTTGGTTCCACTTGCTCCAGCTGTGCTTGATTTCCACACGCGCAAAGGCTAGAGCATTCTCAAAGAGACTGGCAGTTTCGTCCACTACCTTATCCTTGTAGCGTTCTGGCAATTCCTCTGGATAACCGATATAAGGCTTGATGACATTGAGTTTGACAATGGCCTTGTCACGTGTTTCAGGCGTGAGCCAGTCGTTCTTGGCCAAGCGTTCCTTATAAACGTCAATCATAGTCGCTACTTTTTTCTCTACGTCTGCCTTAGCTTCAGGAGAGAATTTTTCATGCGCATACCAGAGACCCAGAGCTTGCCTGAAAGGACCTTGGGCCAAGTGATAAGCTGCCTTAACCTTGTCCTGAGCTTCTGGAACACCTGAAAGAGCACGACCATAAGCACCTGACAAGATACGAATCTCGTCTGTGAGATAGCTGGTTGAGAGATTGACCACACCCAAAATCAAGGTTGCCTTAAGCAAAGGCCACGCTTCTTCACTATAGAATTGGTTTGCTGCTTGCCAGAAACGTTCCTCGTCTACGATAACCCTATCTGGAATTTGTCCAAGAACTGCTTGGAAGAAATCATCCAAAGGTAGGGCAGGTGCGAATTTCTTGAAATCTTCATACGCGTATGGATGGTAGAGTTTGGCATATTCTGAACTTTCTTCGTTAGAAAGCACCACAGCCGCAATGCGACGATCCAATTCCAATCGTTTCTCTAGTAAGTCTGCGATTTCCTCATCTGAAAAATCATAGGCTTTGAGAAGATTTGTAGTACTTTCCTTCCACAGAGTCAAGAGTTCCTCACGCTGAGGATGGTCTTCAGCGTAGTAGGTTGTATCTGGCAAAATCGTCCCTGGTGCACTGGCCCAGAGAACATTGGTTCTGGCATCCATAAAGTCTGGCGATACACCAAATGGAAGGAAGTTTGGTTTACCAGCTAGTTCGAACTCTGCCAGTTTGCTGGTAAAATCTGCAAAGTTCTCCAAATCTTGGTATTCCTTGAGCATCGGAAGGACAGGCTTGATCCCTTCTGCTTCTCTCTTGTCAAAATCACGTACCATACGATGGTACTTAACAAAGTTTGCGAGGATTGCATCCTCTGGAACATCTTCGCCTTCCAACCACTTGTCCGTAGTCGCCAGCATCAACTCTTCAATTTCCTCATCAAGGTCAATAAAGCCACCTGTTCGAGATTTATCAGCTGGAATGACAGCTGTCTTTTCCCATTCGCCATTGATTGCATCATAAAAATCGTCTTGATAACGTGTCATCTTGTTCTCGCTTTCATTTTTCACTTATTCTTAGCTTAGCAAAAAACACTTGGGAATGCAATTAAAAATGGTCTCTCTTTTTTCTTCATTTTTCAGTTATTATTTTAAATTTTTAAAAAATTAACTTGACTTAATTTTTTTTTAATGTATATTAAAAGATAGGAGGAAAACAACTGTATGATACGTATCGAAAACCTCAGTGTCTCCTACAAAGAAACGTTGGCACTAAAGGATATTTCACTAGTGCTCCAAGGACCAACTATTACCGGAATTATTGGTCCAAACGGTGCTGGAAAATCAACTTTATTAAAAAGTATGTTGGGAATTATCCCACATGAAGGTCAGGCCTTTCTTGATGACAAAGAATTCAAGAAATCTTTACATCGAGTTGCCTATGTCGAGCAAAAAATCCATATCGACTACAATTTCCCTATCAAGGTCAAGGAATGTGTCTCACTGGGACTCTATCCATCCATCCCGCTCTTCCACACTTTAAAGGCCAGCCACTGGAAAAAAGTGGCGGATGCACTTGAAATCGTTGGACTCTCAGACTATGCTGATCGCCAAATCAGTCAGCTCTCTGGAGGACAATTCCAACGTGTTTTGATTGCCCGCTGCTTAGTGCAGGAAGCTGACTACATCTTTTTAGATGAGCCTTTCGCTGGAATTGACTCGATCAGTGAAGAGATTATCATGAATACGCTGAGAGACCTTAAAAAAGCTGGTAAAACAGTTCTCATCGTCCATCATGACCTCAGCAAAGTCCCCCATTATTTCGACCAAGTTTTGCTTCTCAATCGAGAATTAATAGACCTTGGTCCAACTGAAGAAACCTTTACCGAAGCCAATCTCAAAAAAGCTTATGGTAGTAAGCTCTTCTTTAATGGAGGTGACCTATGATAGCAGAATTTATCGATGGATTGCAACATTTCCATTTCCTACAAAATGCCTTGATAACAGCTATAGTCATCGGGGTGGTTGCTGGAGCTGTAGGATGTTTTATCATCTTACGTGGAATGTCTCTCATGGGGGATGCCATCTCTCATGCAGTTTTACCCGGCGTAGCCCTTTCCTTTATCCTGGGAATTGATTTCTTTATTGGAGCGATCATCTTTGGCTTGATGGCTTCCATCATCATTACCTACATCAAGGGAAACTCTATCATCAAGAGTGACACTGCCATTGGTATTACCTTTTCATCTTTCTTAGCCTTAGGTGTCATCTTGATTAGTGTTGCCAAGAGTTCGACAGACCTCTTCCATATCCTTTTTGGGAATATCCTCGCTGTCCAAGATACGGATATGTGGATCACCATTGGTGTGGGTGCATTGATTCTCTTGATTATCGGGATTTTCTTTAAACAACTATTGATTACATCCTTTGACGAACTCCTAGCTAAAGCCATGGGAATGCCCGTCAATTTCTACCACTATCTGCTCATGGTGCTCTTGACCCTTGTGTCAGTCACTGCCATGCAAAGTGTTGGAACTATTCTTATCGTGGCCATGTTGATCACCCCAGCTGCGACGGCTTACCTGTATGCTAATAGCCTAAAGAGCATGATTTTTCTTTCATCAACCCTAGGGGCAACCGCTTCTGTTTTGGGACTCTTTATCGGCTATAGCTTCAATCTCGCAGCAGGATCCAGCATCGTGCTCACATCCGCCAGCTTCTTTTTAATCAGTTTCTTTATCTCTCCAAAGCAACGATACTTGAAACTAAAAATAAAAAATCAATAAATAAGGGGAAACCCTTCTGGAGGAATCTAATGAAAAAATTAGGTACATTGCTTGTTCTTTTTCTTGCTATCATTGGATTAGCTGCCTGTGCTAGTGGGAAAAAAGATACAGCATCTACAAACCAAAAACTAAAGGTTGTAGCGACTAACTCTATCATTGCTGATATTACTAAAAATATCGCTGGTGACAAGATTGATCTTCATAGTATCGTTCCTGTTGGTCAAGACCCACACGAGTACGAACCACTTCCTGAAGACGTAAAGAAAACTTCTGAGGCTGACCTCATTTTCTATAACGGTATCAACCTTGAAACAGGTGGCAATGCTTGGTTTACCAAATTGGTCGAAAATGCCAAGAAAACTGAAAACAAAGACTACTATGCAGTTAGCGACGGTGTAGACATCATCTACCTTGAAGGTCAAAACGAGAAAGGCAAAGAAGACCCACACGCTTGGCTCAACCTTGAAAATGGGATAATTTATGCTAAAAATATCGCTAAACAGTTGATTGCAAAAGACCCTAGCAACAAGGAATTCTACGAAAAAAATCTCAAAGAATATACTGAAAAGCTAGACAAACTGGACAAGGAAGCCAAAGAGAAATTTAACAATATCCCTGCTGAGAAAAAACTCATTGTAACCAGCGAAGGATGCTTCAAATACTTCTCTAAAGCTTACGGAGTTCCAAGTGCTTACATCTGGGAAATCAACACAGAAGAAGAAGGAACACCGGAACAAATCAAGACCTTGGTTGAAAAACTTCGCCAAACAAAAGTTCCATCCCTTTTTGTTGAATCAAGTGTCGATGACCGTCCAATGAAGACTGTTTCACAAGACACAAATATTCCAATTTACGCGCAAATCTTTACTGACTCAATCGCTGAAGAAGGTAAAGAAGGCGACAGCTACTACAGCATGATGAAATACAACCTTGACAAGATTGCTGAAGGTTTGTCAAAATAATCCATTAAAAACGTCATTCTCACCGAATTGGCGTTTTTTCAATTTCCGGTCAAATCATTGGAATAATCTGACAATTCTCGGTAAAATAAAAGAAAAAAGAATGGAGTAGTTTCATGACCACTTTTCTCGGAAATCCTGTAACCTTTACAGGTAAACAACTGCAAGTCGGAGACAAGGCACTTGACTTTTCTCTCACTACAACCGATCTCTCTAAAAAAACGCTAGCCGACTTTGATGGAAAGAAAAAAGTCTTGAGTGTTGTCCCTTCTATCGATACTGGTATCTGTTCAACGCAAACACGTCGATTCAACCAGGAACTTGCCAACCTTGACAACACCGTCGTTCTTACCGTTTCTATGGACCTACCATTTGCCCAAGGACGCTGGTGCGGGGCTGAAGGCCTCGACAATGCCATCATGCTTTCAGACTACTTTGACCATTCTTTCGGGCGCGATTATGCCCTCTTGATCAACGAATGGCATCTCCTTGCACGTGCCGTCTTTGTTCTCGATACTGACAATGTCATCCGTTATGTAGAATACGTTGACAATATCAACACGGAGCCAAACTTTGAAACTGCTATTGCTGCAGTTAAAGAACTAGACTAAAATCACAAGCATTATGACAGAAAGCTAGAGAAATCTAGCTTTTTTTGGTATACTAGATGGAGAGAATATACAAGAGGAAACGAATGACTCCAAATAAAGAAGATTATTTAAAATGTATTTATGAAATCGGTACGGACATGCAAAAAATCACCAACAAAGAAATTGCTGCCCGTATGCAGGTCTCTCCACCTGCTGTAACAGAGATGATCAAACGCATGAAAAGTGAAAATCTCATCCTCAAGGATAAGGAGAACGGCTATCTATTGACAGATATTGGCCTCAAACTGGTCTCTGAGCTCTATCGTAAACACCGTTTGATTGAAGTCTTTCTAGTTCACCATCTAGACTATACTAGCGATCAAATCCACGAAGAAGCGGAGGTCCTAGAGCACACTGTCTCTGACCTATTTGTAAAGAGACTGGATAAACTGCTTGGTTTCCCTCAAACCTGCCCCCACGGTGGAACCATACCAGCTGAGGGAGAACTCTTGGTTGAAATCAATAACCTACCACTAGCAGCCGTCCAGGAAGCTGGAACCTATCTCCTGACTCGGGTTCATGATAGCTTTGAACTACTCAAATATTTAGAAAAGCACGCAATTCATATCGGTGACCAAGTCCATGTCAAGCAGTTTGATACTTTTTCCAATAGCTTTACACTGGTCAACAAGGGTGAAGATCTCCAAGTTGGTATGGATATCGCCAAACAACTCTATGTCGAAAAAATCAATTAGCCCCTTATTCCTGAAAGAAGTTCCTTTCAGGGATTTTTTATTATGTTAGTTGCAACTCCCTTTCGTTTGGTGTAGAATGAAGTTAGATAAAAGAGGGAGGTCATCTTATGAAAAAGCTCTTTAGAATACACTTCGCAGCCATTGCAGTCTGCGATTTGCTACTATTAGCTTTTTCTATCACAAGACAAGAGACAGCTTTAGGCTGGCTCCTGCTCTCTGGTTTTATTTTCATCCTTGTTCAGGGACTATTGATATTTCGCTTGGTCAACCGACTCAAACATCATTTCGTTGAGATTTATCCTCAAATCAATAAAAAGTTTCGCTTCTACTATTTAGGGGTGCTCACCATTGATTTTCTATTATTTGTCCTTTTAGCCTTCGCTAGTTCTCAGCGATTTTCCTCTCTTATGCCAATCGTCACTGGTTGTCATTCTACTTTATATTATATGACGGCTGCCCACCTAAGAGAAAACTATTCAGACTTTTACAACAAACACATCTCCTTCTGGGAGTGTCTATAAACAAAAACCAAGCCAGCTGGCTTGGTTTTCTTATCTATTTTTAGTATCAAGAATAATGGTGACCGGTCCATCATTGACCAGCTCCACCTGCATATCCGCTCCAAAAATACCGGTCTGAACAGGGACTTCCTGAGCTAGCTTTTGGTTGAAAGCCTCATAGAAGGCAGTTGCCATATCCGGCTTGGCTGCACCTGTAAAAGCGGGACGATTGCCTTTCTTGGTATCTGCAAAGAGGGTAAACTGGGAAATAGAAAGGATTTCCCCCTTGATATCCTTGACAGACAGGTTCATCTTTCCTTCCGCATCTGAAAAAATTCGCATATTGACAAGCTTTCTCACAGCATAGTCCAAATCTTCCTCTTGGTCCTCTGGGCCAACACCTACCAGTAATAAGAGTCCCTGATTGATTTTCCCATGAACCTGACCTCCGATACTGACTTGGGCTTTCTTGACTCGTTGAATGATGATTTTCATAATAGCCTTTCTGGTAACTGAAGAGAGAATTAGCCGTTGGTCCGTTTGACAGAGTAGACCTCTGGCACACTCTTAATCTTGTCCACGACTGTGGTCAGTGTAGAGAGGTTGGAAATACCAAAGGAGACATGGATATTAGCAAATTTCATATCCTTGGTTGGTTGAGCATTAACGGTTGAGATATTCTTAGTTGTGTTGGAGAGAACTTGCAGAACATCATTTAAGAGCCCTGTACGGTTGAGACCATAGATATCGATGTGGGCAGTGTATTCCTTGCTTGAGAATTGATCTTCCCATTCCACATCAAGGAGACGTTGCTCGTAGTTTTCTTGGGCACGGAGATTCATACAGTCCACACGGTGAATAGCCACACCGCGTCCCTTAGTAATGTAACCGACAATGTCGTCACCCGGCACTGGATTGCAACACTTGGCAATCCGCACTAGGAGACCTGAAGCACCTTCAATGACCACACCACCCTCATGCTTGACCTTGAGGGTTTCTTTGTTTTCAACCTTAACTTCGCCACCTTTGACAAGCTCTTCTGCTTCCGCCTTGGCCTTGGCACGCTCTTCCTCGCGGCGTTCCTTTTCGGTCAAACGGTTAAAGACGGTAATAGCGCCAATTTCTCCAAAACCAATGGCTGCGTAGAGAGCCTCCTCTGTCTTGTAGCTGGTCTTTTGAAGAACCTCATCCATATGGCGCTTGTCCATGAATTTATTGGCTACATAGCCGTTTTCTTGGAACTGGGCCATCAACATCTCACGGCCCTTGTTAACGGATAATTCCTTGTCTTGATTTTTAAAGAACTGACGAATCTTGTTGCGCGCCTTGCTGGTCTTGACCATGTTGAGCCAGTCACGACTCGGACCAAAGGAGTTGGGATTGGTGATAATTTCAACCTGATCCCCTGTCTTGAGCTTGGTTGTCAGTGGAACCATACGGCCATTGACCTTGGCACCAGTCGCTTTTTCACCGACTTTGGTATGGATTTCATAGGCAAAGTCAATCGGTCCTGAATCTTTTGGAAGGGAGCGGACCGCACCATCTGGAGTAAAGACATAAATCTCCTCCGCCAGATAGTTTTCTTTAACAGAGTCCACAAATTCCTTGGCATCATCAGCCTGGTCTTGGAGCTCCATCATCTCCTTGATCCAGTTCATCCCAATAGCAGATTCCTTGCTGTTGACCTGCCCTTTAATGCCTTTCTTATAAGCCCAGTGAGCCGCTACCCCGTACTCAGCCACCTCGTGCATTTCTTTAGTACGAATCTGGAATTCAATCGGCCCTTTTGGTCCATAAACGGTCGTATGGATAGACTGGTAACCGTTGGCCTTGCAGTTGGCGATATAGTCTTTGAAGCGGCCTGGCATAGGTTTCCAAAGTTCATGCACATAACCCAGCATGGCGTAAACATCACTCTGGGTATCTAAGATACAGCGAATGGCAATCAGATCATAAATTTCCTCAAAGCGTTTCTTCTTATCCTGCATCTTGCGGTAGATCGAATAGATATGCTTAGGACGACCATAGATTTTCCCTTTGAGATTGCGTTCGGTAGCATAGTCCTCCAACTTGGTTACGACTTCGTCGACCAAAGCCTCACGTTCTCTGCGTTTTTCCTTCATCATGTGGGTGATCTTGTAAAACTCAGTCGGATTGAGGTAACGGAAAGATAGATCTTCCAACTCCCACTTGACACTGGAAATCCCTAGACGATGAGCAAGTGGTGCGTAAATTTCCATGGTTTCTCTGGAGATCCGTTCTTGCTTGTCCTTTCGAAGGTGTTTGAGAGTCCGCATATTGTGCAAACGGTCCGATAATTTAACCAAGATAACACGGATATCCTCAGACATGGCCATAAGCATCTTGCGGTGATTTTCAGCTAATTGTTCCTCGAGTGATTTGTACTCAACCTTACCAAGCTTGGTCACCCCATCAACGATAATCCGAACATCATGACCGAACTCTCTCTCCAGATCATCCAGTGTCGCATCTGTGTCCTCAACAACGTCATGCAAAAAACCACAGGCAACGGTTACGGCATCCAGCTTGAGCTTAGCCAGAATTCCTGCTACCTGAATGGGATGGATAATATAGGGCTCACCTGATTTCCGAAACTGCCCACTATGACAGTCAACTGCGTAAATCAATGCTTTTTGTACAAAAGCAACGTCTTCCTTTGTTAAATATTCTTTCGTTAAAGCGACTACCTGATCGCCCGTCAAATTCACTTCTTTCGGCATCTATACTCTCCAATTCTTCCTACCATTTTATCACTTTTTTAAGGATATGAAAACTAGAAAAGCTCTGCAGTTCTATAATTTACTCCATTCCTTACAAGGATCTCAAAAAGAACAATAAACTTTAAACGATTTTATTATTTCTATTTACTTTTATAATTAATGAGTGGATTTTATAAACAAACTAGCTATTTCTTATCATTTTAAACAAATTTTATAAAAACATTCGTATTTAACTTGATTGATTGGCTTCCATCCTGTATAATAGAGTGAAACTATTTTTGAGGAGATTTTTATGTCATCATTTCGTAAACAAGCAGCCCTTTTAGGTCTGACTGCAGCTGTATTTGCAGCTTCTACTGCACAAGCAGATGAAAAAGTTACAAATCTAGATACTAGCACAACACCTACACCAGTAGCAAACCAATCAGGAAAAACTGTTGCAGCTACTGGAAATGAAAAGGCAACGGCATCTGAAAAAACGGACCTCCCTGCTAAACAAGATGAAAATGCTACTCCAGTAGCAAGCACTGAAGCAACCCCTTCTAAAGAAGGAAGCCTTGCAGATGACAAAGCCCTTCAACCAACAGAAGGACAGGAAGTCGATGTCCGCATCCTTGCAACAACTGACCTTCACACCAATTTAGTTAACTATGATTATTACCAAGACAAACCCGCTGAGAACGTTGGACTAGCAAAGACAGCTGTTCTCATCGAGGAAGCTAAAAAAGAAAATAGCAATACACTTCTTGTAGATAATGGAGACACCATCCAAGGAACGCCACTTGGAACTTACAAGGCCATCGTTAACCCAGTCAAAGAAGGGGAACAGCACCCTATGTATGCAGCCCTCCAAAAGCTCGGTTTTGAAGCTGGTACACTTGGAAACCATGAGTTTAACTATGGTTTAGACTACCTTAAACGTGTCATTGATACAGCTGGAATGCCAATTGTCAACGCCAATGTTGTAGATCCTAAAACGGGCGCTTATGTCTATGACCCCTATAAAATCATCAGCAAAACCTTTGTTGATAAAACTGGTCGCAAAACGACCATCAAAATTGGGGTGACTGGAATTGTTCCCCCTCAAATTCTCAGCTGGGATAAGGCCAACCTCGAAGGAAAGATTCAGGTCAATGACTCTGTAGAAGCTATTCAAAAGATTATCCCTGAAATGCGCAAAGCAGGTGCAGACATCACTCTTGTACTCTCTCACTCAGGCATCGGAGATGATAAGTACGAAAAAGGGGAAGAAAACGAAGGCTATCAAATTGCAAGCCTACCTGGTGTGGATGCAGTCGTAACAGGGCATTCTCACGCTGAATTTCCAAGTGGAAATGGCACTGGTTTTTATGAAAAATATGCTGGTGTTGATGGCGTAAATGGTAAGATTAATGGTACTCCTGTAACCATGGCTGGAAAATATGGGGATCACCTCGGCATTATCGACCTCAACCTTATCTACAAAAACGGAAAATGGACTGTTGCCAACAGCAAAGGCTCTATTCGTAAGATTCACACCAAGTCCAAAGACGCTGATGAACGAATCAAAGAAATTGCCAAAACAGCCCACGAAGGAACCATCCAATACGTTCGCCAACAAGTCGGAACAACAACTGCACCAATCACAAGTTATTTTGCCCTTGTCAAGGATGATCCATCTGTTCAAATCGTCAATAACGCACAAATCTGGTATGCTAAGAAAGAACTAGCAGGAACTCCTGAAGGAGATCTTCCTATTCTCTCGGCTGCTGCACCATTTAAGGCGGGAACCCGTGGAGATGCTACTGCCTATACAGATATTCCAGCTGGCCCAATCGCCATCAAAAACGTAGCCGATCTCTACCTCTACGACAATGTCACAGCCATCCTAAAAGTCACTGGAGCTCAACTCAAAGAATGGTTGGAAATGTCTGCTGGTCAGTTCAACACGATTGATCCAACTAAAAAAGAAGCGCAACAGCTCATCAATCCAAGCTACCGCACTTATAACTTTGATGTGATTGACGGTGTAACCTATGAGTACGACGTCACCCAACCAAATAAATACGACCGCGAAGGTAAGTTGATCCACCCAGATGCTAGTCGTGTCCGCAATCTAAAATACCAAGGAAACGATGCCCGTCCAGATCAGGAATTCATCGTGGTAACTAACAATTATCGCGCAAATGGTAAATTCCCTGGTGTTCGTGATGCTAGCCTCAATCGTCTCCTCGGACTTGAAAATCGCCAGGTTATCATCAACTATATCCTCGATGTAAAAAATATCAATCCAAGTGCAGATAAAAACTGGCACTTCACAAACAGCATAAAAGGGTTGGATGTTCGTTTCTTGACAGCTGATAAGGCCAAAGACTTAGTCGGCACAGATGGTGACATTCATTATCTAGCAAGCTCTGACCAAGAAGGTTTCGGCGAATACCGCCTTCTCTATGTAGAGCCTAAGGCTGAACCTGCAGAAACAAATCACCACGAAGTCCAAGATACGCAGGGACAAAATCAAGGCGATGCGATCACTCTTTCAAACGGTGGTCAAACTATTATTTTACCAAGCACTCATAATCCAGTAGCTACTACCCTACCAAATACAGGTGAGAAAACGTCTATCCTAACCTTCCTAGGTGTCATTCTAGCAGGGCTTGGACTTTCTCTCAAGAAAAAGGAAGAATAACATAATAGAAGCAAGGCGAGACTCGTCCTGCTTCTTTTTAACCACCAAAAACACTGCCAGATTTCTCTAGCAGTGTTTTGACATTTCATTTGCTTAGTAGACTGTTTTTTCAGTTTCTACATCGAAGAAGTGTGCTTTGTTCAAGTCAAATCCAAGTTCAACTGTCGCACCTGTTTGCAAGTAGTCACGAGCATCCACTTTTGCAACAAATTCGTCTTTACCAACTTGGCAGTAAAGGTGAGATTCTGAACCAAGCAATTCTGATACGGAGATCGTAGCTTTGACAACTGATTCTGGGAATGTTTCAAGGAAAGCAGGTTCTGCATTCACATCTTCTGGACGGATACCGAAGATCAATTCTTTTCCTTCGTAGCCTTTGTCACGAAGAACTTTCAAAGCACCTTCTGGAACTTTCAAGCGGAAACCGTCAGAAACAATTTCGCTACCAACCAATTTCACATTGATGAAGTTCATAGCTGGGCTTCCGATAAATCCTGCTACAAATTTGTTAACTGGGTTTTTGTAAACTTCTTGAGGGGTACCGATTTGTTCTACACGTCCGATAGTACCTGTACCAGCAGGGTTCTTAGTAGCTGACATAATAACGATACGGTCTGCCAATGTCATCGCTTCTGTTTGGTCGTGGGTTACGTAGATAGTTGTAGCTCCGATACGACGGTGGATTTTCGCAATTTCAGCACGCATTGATACACGAAGTTTGGCATCCAAGTTTGACAAAGGTTCGTCCATCAAGAACACTTTTGCATCACGGACGATGGCACGACCCATGGCAACACGTTGACGTTGACCACCAGAAAGGTCAGCAGGTTTACGATCCAAGAACTCTTTCAAGCCAAGGATTGCTGCCGCTTCTTGCACACGTTTGTCGATGTCTTCTTTGCTGTATTTACGCAATTTCAAACCGAAAGCCATGTTGTCATATACAGTCATGTGTGGGTAAAGAGCGTAGTTTTGGAATACCATGGCAATGTCACGGTCTTTTGGAGCTACGTCGTTGACAACCACGCCATCGATAGATGCAGTACCTTCTGTAATGTCTTCAAGACCAGCGATCATACGAAGAGTTGTTGATTTACCACATCCTGAAGGACCTACGAAAACGATAAATTCCTTGTCTTTGATGTCCAAGTTGAAGTCTTCAACTGAGTAGTGTTCGCTGTTTGGATATTTTTTGTAAATATTTTTAAGATTTAATTCTACCATCGAGGTGAACTCCTTTTGTCTTTTGATAGTTATATTATAAATGAAAACGTTTTACATTTCTACGGCAAGGTGACCAAAAAAATAAAAAAGTTCTGTGCAACTTGCACAAAACTTTAGAGAATATCTGGTAAAATCAACTGATAGCACAAGGTGAGATCCGTCAACTCCTTCAACTGAAGCCCTGTTAATTCTTCCCATTTATCAATCTTGTATTGAAGAGAATTGCGATGCAGATAGAGTTGCTGGGCAGTTTTAGTTAAGACAGCACTGTTTTCCCAGAGAGAAAGGATAATTTCCTGAATCTGATCCTGATCCAAAATCATCTGATGCAGGCATTCTTTAATGACTCTCAGTTCCACAAGTCTTTCCCCCATACTCCATAGATAGAGCTGTGAAAAGGTGTGAACACCTTGATAACCTTGGCGCCACCAAGTCTTAAACAAATCTCGCTCTGCTTTGATTAAGTCTGATAGGGCTTGATGTCCTGTCTGAGACCACACCTGGCCTAACATGATAGAGAGACGAAGTCCAAAATCGTACTCAACTGCTTCAATCGTATCACTTAAAATAGCTCTTACAGAAGTGTACTTATCTTGTTGAAGCACAAATACATAATCCTGAGCACCGACCTGCAATACTGTCTGGCAGTTGGGAAAAAGAGTCCGCATCATATCCAGCCAAGAGGCTAGATTTTCCTGTTGGTAATAAGACAGATGGAAATAAACCAATTGAATCTTTTTGAAAGCTTGCGGTGCCTGCCCCTTCCCCTCAATCAGATAGAGATACCAAGGATTGAGCGAACGAGCCTGATCTTGCTGGGTCAAAAGGGCAACCAGCTGCTTTTCACGCTCGCTGAGCCCAGCTTCCTCCAGCAAAATCCACTGCTGAGAAGCTAAAGGGAGAGTAAGATAGCCTGGTTTCTCTACTGGCTGATCTGAAATCTGAGCTTCAGGAAACCAGTCTTGTAATTCCTTTGCAATCATATTCTAGCCCTCCACTTTTTGGATGCACCAAGAAATCAAGCTCTCAAGACGCTTCACATTTTCAGTCAGATGGAGATAGCCCATCACTGCTTCAAATCCTGTAGACATGCGGTAAGTCACCACATCTGCATTTTTAGCCTTTGTGTGGCTATTGGTATTGCGACCACGTTTGTAGATTTCTTCTTCTTTTTCCGTCAGGACTTGCTCCTCCAACATGAGGGAAATCAAGCGAGCCTGAGCCTTGGCTGACACATACTTAGTCGCCTCTTGGTGGAGTTTGTTGGGTTTGGTCATGCCTTTAAGGATGAGATGGCGACGGATATACATGGAGTAAACTGCATCTCCCTCAAAAGCTAGCGCAATCCCGTTAATGAGATTGACATCAATCACGAGTCCACCTCACTCCATCCTTGGTATCAAGGAGCTTAATTCCTTGAGTCGCTAATTGGTCACGGATTTGGTCTGCTGTCGCAAAGTCACGATTAGCACGCGCTTCTTGGCGCTTTTGGATCAAGGCTTCAATGTCTGCATCCAAAACTTCCTCGACAAAGACAATACCAAAGACCTCCAACATAGCCGCAAGAGCTTCCTTAACACTTGCATCATAGTTTCCTGAGTTAATCCATTTGGCCATTTCAAATACAACTGTGATACCATTGGCAGCGTTGAAGTCCTCATCCATAGCCACTACAAACTTATCTTTAAAAGCCTGTAACTCTTGAGCATCTACAGTTCCAGAAAAAGGTTGCTCGTAAGTGTTCTTTAGATACTTGAGATTGGTCTCGGCATCCCGCACTGCTTTTTCGGTAAAGTTGATAGGCTTACGGTAATGCTGAGTCGCAAAGAAGAAACGCAACACTTGCCCATCAAGAGTTTTAAGGGCATCGTGTACGGTTATAAAGTTGCCCAAGGATTTAGACATCTTAACATTGTCGATATTGACAAAGCCATTATGCATCCAGTAGTTGGCGAAAGTCTTACCTGTTTTGGCTTCAGACTGGGCAATTTCATTGGTATGATGCGGAAACTCCAGATCGGCTCCACCACCGTGGATATCAATGGTATCGCCCAAAATCTCTGTTGACATGACCGAACACTCGATATGCCAACCCGGACGACCAGGTCCCCAAGGACTGTCCCAAGAAATCTCGCCTGGTTTTGCAGCTTTCCAAAGGGCAAAGTCTACAGGATTTTCCTTGCGAGCCGTTTCTTCATCGGTACGACCTGAAGCACCCAGCTCCAAATCTTCCAAGGTTTTATTGGCTAACTTAGCATAGTTGTGAGATTTTTCTACGCGGAAGTAAACATCTCCTTGACTCTCGTAGGCAAAGCCTTTTTCAATCAAGTCAGCGACAAAACGAATGATGTCCGCCATAAACTCCACTACACGCGGATGGCGAGTCGCAGATTTCACGCCCAAGGCCGTCACATCCTCACGAAAGGCAGCGATGTACTTGTCCGCAACCTCCTGAGGCGTGATGCCTTCTTCCTTGGCACGGTTGATAATCTTATCATCCACATCCGTAAAATTGGAAATATAGGCAACTTCGTAGCCACGGTATTCAAAATAACGACGAATGGTATCAAAAGCCACCGTCGAACGGGCATTCCCCACGTGGATATAGTTGTAGACCGTAGGCCCACAGACATACATCTTAACCTTGCCGTCCTCAATAGGTATAAATTCTCGCAAATCACGAGACATGGTGTCATAAATTTTAATCATGCGGTCCACTCCCTTCTCTATTTCTGACTTTTTCGGCTGAAAACCAGCTCTGCAAATGGGCCAAATTGTCTGAGGCTATCCAGTTGGTAAAAGCGCTGCCCTTCCTCTTGGGTAAAGAGGGGAACCCCCTTTCCTAGGATAAGGGGTGCTATCTGAATAATGAGGTGGTCGAAAAGATCCGCATCCAAGAGCGGTCCTACCAAGGAATTACCACCAATCACAAAGACATTTTTGCCTTTGTCAATCTGGCGAACAAAGTCCACCACATCCCCAGCTACTGGCTGGTAATTGCTGACAGGCAGGTGCCTATCATGCGTAAAGACATAGTTTTCCGTAGCTTGATAAAAACTTTCTACATCTTGCAAATCTTGGATTTCCTCAAAGGTCCGCTTGCCCATGATGGTGATATCCATTTGCCTGTAAAAGTCATCATAGCCTGTATCCTCTACAGAACCAAGCTGATGCAGCCAGTCTATCCTGTGCTGGCTGTCTGCCAAGTAGCCATCCATGGTGATACAGCCGTAAAAATATACTGCCATTCTTGTAGTTACCTTTCTAGTTCCTTTGCTATTGTCAAAGCAATAGTGAAAAAAGTCATGGCATCAGCTGTCCGCTCTTCATGGCGGGCATCCCAGGTTCGGTTATGATGATCCACATAGTCAGCTGTGTAGAAGAACTGATAGACTTTACTCTTGCGAAATTGACTCCAAGCCATGATAGCTGAAGCTTCCATGTCCACCACTTTGGCTCCAGCAGCCAAGCGACGCTTGACCTTATCAGGCGTTTCTCGATAAAAGGCATCAGTCGTCCAAGACTTGGTGCGGATATGCTCGATGCAGGATTTGTTCAAAGCTTCTTCCATAGTTAAGAGCAAAGTTTCATCATAAGCTATCTCATCACTTGGAGGAGCGTAATGGTAACTTGTACCTTCATCACGTAGAGCTGAACTTGGTAGGATAATCTTATCTGCCTGAATAGACTGATCTAGAACTCCGCAAGAACCCAAAACAATAAAGTTCTTAAATCCTCTTGCTTTGAGTTCTTCTAAGAGTCCAACAACCATCGGAGCTCCAATCGTAGCTATAGCAACGGCTACCTTACTCCCATCTTTTTCATAGATATACCATGGAAGTTTGCCATTTAGATTGGTTAAATATCCACCTTCGTAAACATTTTCAAACTGCTTTACTCGTTCAACGATTTCTCCATTAAAAGATAAAATAATCGTGTCACAAATTTCTCCACCACCACGAATACTTCGATCAGTTGGTTCGATAACCGCAGGTACATTTTCGAATTCTTCTAATAGCATTTTTCTACTCTTTCTCATTCAGATAAACTACCTGTGTCTGTTTGACAAAGCCGATTTTTTCATACAAGCGCTTGGCACCTACGTTGCTATCTTCCACGGCAATCTGAAATTCCTTATCATTTTGCTCAATTAGTTGGTTGACAAGGGATTTTGCTAAATAGCTTCCATAGCCTTTTCCACGTTCAGGTTCCGATATTGCTAAACCGTAGAAGTAATTCGTATCGCTCGATAAATCAATCGTGCAAGTTCCAATGACCTGATCGTTTTTTAACAAAATATATAAGCGACTTTCTGGATCCTTCAGAGCTTCAGCGACATATCTATCCACAACTTCTCTCGATTCATGTTCCTCTGAAAATGCCTGAAATTTTAACTGACTAATTTGATCTTGATACGAACTATCTGCTAACAAAACTTCAAGATTGGAAAGCTTTTCTAACGGATAAGGCCTTCTATCCTTACCTAACCAGGTTTCTGTATCCTCGTCCTCGACCAATCCCCAGTTGCTGACAAAATCAGGATAACGGTCTAGAAAAATACGTTCTGTCTGAAAAGTGACTGAACGAATAGGGAAAGAAGCCGTTTCTTTCTCAAAACTAGTAAACAATGCACGCGCAATCCCCTGACGGCGATGATCTGGATGAACCAGTATCGTCACTTCCACATCTTGGTCATCTGCATAGACAGTTAATAAACCAACAAGTTCGCCTTTTTCATAATAAAGGAAAAAGGCGGGCATGTTTGGGTCAAAATTAAGCATGTTAGAAAGATAGGGATCACGATAGGTACCGTCATAGGCTTGGCAACAGTTAATGAGTTTTTTCGCCTCAGATAACTCCTCTTGGCTTAACTTGTTTCTTGCTTGAATCATATAGGTAACCTCTACAACCCCGACGATCTGTGGCTGGCTTCTCTAGCCTGCTCTAGTTTATTGACATAGTACTCCCGTTTTTCTTCGACTTCGTGAATGGTTGGCTCGTCTTTCTCACCATGAACACGGACAATCTTGGCCGGAATACCGACAACCGTCACATCACTAGGAACATCTGCCACAACAACCGCGGCTGCTCCCACCTTAGCATTTTCGCCGATTTCTACCGGTCCGATAACTTGAGCATGAGCAGATATAAGCGCTCCTTTGCGAACGGTAGGATGGCGTTTGCCAACATCCTTACCAGTCCCACCAAGAGTCACTCCATGATAGAGCAGAACGCCTTTTTCAACAATCGCCGTCTCTCCAATCACCAGACCTGAACCGTGGTCGATAAAGACACCTGAGTCAATCTGGGCACCCGGATGAATCTCAATCTGAGTCCAAAAGCGCCAAAACTGGCTGTGCATACGAGCCAGGAGTTTGAAGCCATGCTTCCATAGAAAATGCGAGAGACGGTGGGCAGCTAAGGCCTTAACACCTGGATAGGTCAGCAAGACTTCCAAGGTAGTGCGAGCCGCTGGATCATTTTCTTTTACGATAGCAATGGTTTCGCGCCACCATCCCATACATTTCTCCTTTCTTATTCTGAATCTTTTGGTTTGTGTGTAAATTCTTTCTTAGGTTTGTAATCCTTGTGATGACGTGGACGGTGAGGACGTTCAGACTTTTCACCTTTTTCGTCACGCTCTGGTTTTGGTGGACGAGGAAGAAGAGCCTTCATAGAAGCATCAACACGTCCTTTTTCATCAATCTTGATAACTTTGACATCGACTTCGTCTCCAATAGCCACCAAGTCTTCGACATTATTGGTACGCGTCCAAGCCATTTCCGAAATGTGAACGAGGGCATCTGTCTTGTCAAAGAGGTTGACAAAGGCACCGAATTTCTCGATACGAACAACCTTGGCATGGTAAACTTCATCCACTTTGGCTTCACGAACCAATCCAGCAATGATTTCTTTGGCACGGTTAATAGCATCTTGATCGCTCGAGTAGATAGAAACATTTCCTTCTTCATCGATATCAATCTTAACGCCTGTTTCAGCAATGATCTTATCGATGGTTTCTCCACCCTTACCGATGACAATCTTAATCTTGTCCACATCAATTTTGATGGTATCAATTTTCGGAGCAGTTGGAGCCAATTCTGGACGAACTTCTGGAATAGTTGCTTCAATCACATCAAGGATTTCAAAACGCGCTTTTTTGGCTTGAGTAAGAGCCTCAGTCAAGATTTCTGCAGTAATCCCTTGGATCTTGATATCCATCTGAAGGGCTGTAATCCCGTCACGAGTACCTGCAACCTTAAAGTCCATATCTCCAAAGTGGTCTTCCAATCCTTGGATATCTGTCAATACTGTATAGTTATTTCCATCTGAGATGAGACCCATGGCAATACCAGCTACTGGTGCCTTGATTGGCACACCACCAGCCATAAGGGCAAGCGTTCCCGCACAGATAGATGCTTGAGAAGATGAACCGTTTGATTCCAAGACCTCTGCTACCAAGCGGATCGCATATGGGAATTCTTCCAAGCTTGGCAATACTTGAGCAAGAGCACGCTCACCGAGAGCACCGTGACCGATTTCACGACGACCTGGTGCACCATAACGACCTGTTTCCCCTACAGAGTATTGAGGGAAGTTATAGTGGTGCATAAATCGTTTCTTGTACTCTGGGTCCAAACCATCGATGATTTGCGTTTCTCCCATCGGAGCCAAGGTCAAAACTGAAAGAGCCTGAGTTTGTCCACGAGTAAAGAGACCGGAACCATGTACACGAGGAAGATAGTCAACCTGCGCATCCAAAGGACGGATTTCATCGACCTTACGTCCGTCAGGACGCACCTTGTCTTCTGTGATCAAACGGCGCACTTCAGCATGTTCCATTTGTTCCAAGATTTCAGCCACATCACGCATGATACGGTCAAATTCTTCGTGGTCTGCATATTTTTCTTCATACACTGCAGTCACTTGGTCTTTAACCGCTTGGGTTGCAGCTTCACGGGCCAATTTTTCTTCTACTTGAACCGCTTTTTGAAGGTCGCTGTTGTAGGCTGCGATGATTTCAGCCTGTAATTCAGCGTCCACATGAAGCAATTCTACTTCTGCTTTTTCCTTACCGACCGCAGCAACGATTTCTTCTTGGAAGGCAATCAATTCTTTGACTGCTTCATGCCCTTTGAGAAGGGCTTCCAACATGATTTCTTCTGACAATTCTTTGGCACCAGACTCAACCATGTTGATTGCATGTTTAGTTCCTGCAACTGTCAATTCAAGAAGAGATTGCTCTGCTTGTTCTTGACTAGGGTTGATGATGATTTGGCCGTCGACATAGCCCACTTGTACCCCAGCGATTGGTCCGTCAAACGGAATGTCTGAGATAAAAAGTGCCAAGGATGAGCCAAACATAGCCGCCATTGGAGCAGAGGCATTTTCATCGTAAGAAAGGACCGTGTTGATTACTTGCACTTCATTACGGAAACCTTCCGCAAACATAGGGCGGATTGGACGGTCAATCAAACGCGCTGTCAAAGTCGCATCTGTTGAAGGACGTCCTTCACGTTTCATAAAGCCACCAGGAAACTTCCCAGCCGCATACATTTTTTCTTCATAGTTGACTTGAAGTGGGAAGAAATCCCCAGTTGCCATTTTCTTAGACATAACGGCCGCAGTCAAGACAGTTGACTCACCGTAACGCACAACAACAGAGCCATTTGCTTGCTTAGCAACCTGACCAGTCTCTACAATTAACTCACGACCCGCAAAAGTCGTTTGAAACACTTGTTTTGTCATTTTAATCCCCTTTGGATTGATGAAATTATACGCCTTGCCTACAAAAATCAGGATACAAAGGGCGTAAAGAATCCCGTATGAAAATAGGAGATTGACGCAGTGTGCGATGCACACCAGGAAATCTATCTTTTTCACTAGGGATTTAGCCCGTGTTCAACTACCTAAATACCTTGAAAAGTTTAAAAATATTATTCTTTAGCATTTGTATCTTTTATAGCATAGCAGATTTGAATAGCTAAGAATATGTTTATACCCTCATCTTTGTATCAAGTACGTACAGAGTCTATTTTATCATATTTTTTTTAAAAAGTACGGGCTTTTCTATTAAAAAGGAACCATTCCCCTCACCTGAGAAGAATGGTTTGCTTTTTATTATCCTAAAGACTGATGGTTAAACAAGGCATGGGTTGCTTGGTGGATGTATTTTGCTGTTTCAGCATTGTTCATGGTGTAAAGATGCACACCTGCGACATCCTGGGTTACCAAGTCCACGATTTGATCCACTGCATAGGCAAGTCCTGCTGCTCTGAGCGACTCAGGGTCATGCTCATACTTGTCTAAGATAGCCTTAAATTTGCGTGGAAGATGGATATTCTCACAAGTCTTCAAGAGACGAAGCGCTTGGTTACGGTTAAGAATGGGCATAATCCCCGCATGAATGGGAACATCAATCCCCGCCAAGGTACACTTATCTTGGAAATCGTAGAAACGCTCATTGTCAAAGAAAAGCTGCGTTACGAGGCTGGAACAGCCTGCATCCACTTTTTTCTTGAGATTTTGAATATCCGAGATTTGGTTTGGAGAGTCAGGGTGCCCCTCTGGGTAGCAAGCACCAATAATATCAAAGTGAGGGGCTTGTTCCTTGATGAACTCGATCAAGTCCGTTGCATAGCAGAAATCCTTTTGTGGCTCCACATCAGGGATGATATCTCCACGCAAGGCTAAGATTTTCTGTACCCCAACCTTGTCCAAGTCCGCAATAGTTTCAGCAACCTTGTCCTTGGTCAGATAGATAGCTGGCAAGTGGGCAATGGTTGGAATCGCCAAGTCATTCTGGATAAAGTCAGCCAAACGAACCGTTGTTTCCTTGATATTAAATTTATTATTGCTGGCAGTCACACTGATAAAGTGCGGTGTCAGCTCCCGCATATCCTGCAAGGCTGAAATAATTTTATCATTACCCACAGCTGGGTTTGGAGGGAACACTTCAAATGAAAGTGACGGAGTTTGGCGTGACATAGTCATTATCCTTTTCTTTTTGATTTCATGATTGCTAAGCCAGCTTGGGCCAAGCAGTTCCTTGATCAGTCAGTGTCAAGAGAGAAATCTTATCTTACAATTTCTCACGCGCAGCTTTTGCTGCTTCGACAAGGCGGATCAAGCTTTCTTTTGTTTCTGGAATACCACGTGTTTTCAAACCACAGTCAGGGTTGATCCAAACTTTCTTGCTTGGTACTTTGGCAAGAATAGCATCGATTGTGTGGTCGATTTCGCCTTCATTTGGCACACGAGGTGAGTGGATATCGTATACCCCAGGTCCCACTTCTGTTTGGAAGTTTTTCGCTTTGAGTTCGTCCAAGATTTCAAGGTTTGAACGGCTTGCTTCAAAGGAAATAACGTCCGCATCCATGTTGTCGATAGCTGGGATGATATCTGTAAATTCTGAGTAACACATGTGGGTGTGGATTTGTGTGTCTGGCGCTACTGTTGAGTGTACCAAGCGGAAGGCAGGAATAGCCCAGTCAAGGTAGTCTTCGTACCAGTCGCTACGACGGAGTGGCAATTTCTCACGAAGAGCAGCCTCGTCGATTTGGATGATTTTCACACCTGCAGCTTCAAGGTCAAGAACTTCATCCTTAATAGCAAGGGCGATTTGAAGAGTTGAGTCCTTGATAGAGATGTCTTCACGTGGGAATGACCAGTTAAGGATGGTAACAGGTCCTGTCAACATACCTTTAACAGGTTTGTCAGTACGGCTTTGTGCGTAGCTAGACCATTTAACAGTGATTGGGTTGAGACGAGTGACATCACCCCAAATGATTGGTGGTTTCACCCCACGCATACCGTATGATTGTACCCAACCATTCTTAGAGAAGAGGTAACCTGACAAGTTTTGACCGAAGTATTCAACCATGTCGTTACGCTCGAACTCACCGTGTACAAGCACGTCGAATCCAACTTCTTCTTGCCATTTGATCCATTCGTCAATAGTTTCAGCAAGGAAAGCGTCGTACTCTTCTTGTGACAATTCACCCTTACGGAAGGCCAAACGTTTGGCACGGACTTCCTTAGTTTGAGGGAATGAACCAATCGTTGTTGTTGGAAGATCAGGAAGTTTGAAGGCTTCTTCTTGGATAGCTTCACGTTCTGCAAAGGCTGGCAAACGAGTGTAGTCTGCGTCAGTCAAGCCAGCGATACGGGCACGAAGTTCCGCATTTACACCCACACGCTCAGTCGCAAAGAGTTCTTTGTTAGCTGCAAGAGCTTCTGTACCTTGACCATTGCGGATAGCATCCAAATCACGAATCTCATCCAATTTTTCAACTGCAAAAGCAAAGTGGTTCAAGATAGCTGGCTCAAATTCTTCATTAGCAGTTGTAAATGGCACATGAAGAAGTGAGCATGAGCTAGTCAAAACAATGTTTTCAGCTGGGATTTGCTCAAGAATAGCCAAGCTCTTTTCGTAGTTGTTGCGCCAGATGTTTTTTCCATTGACAATACCTGCATAGAGAGTCTTGTCAGCTGGGAAGCCACCTTTAACGAGTTCAAGAGTTTTCTTACCTTCAACGAAGTCTAAACCGATGGCATCTACTGGCAAGTTCACAAGATCAGAGTAGACGTCACGAACGTCACCGAAGTAAGTTTGAAGCAAGACTTCAAGACCTTTTTTATCAGCCAAGAGTTTGTTGTAGATGTTCAAGAAGAGAGCTTTTTCTTCTTCTGTCAAGTCTTTAACAAGAGCCGCTTCGTCGAGTTGGATGCGAGTCGCACCAAGTTCAGCTAATTTAGCAAAAACTTCTTGGTATGCAGCTACTAAGCTATCTACGAAGTCTTCTGCTTTCACGCCTTCTTCAAAGTCTGATAATTGAAGGAAAGTGAACGGACCTACAAGGACAGGACGAGTGTTCAATCCAAGTTCTTTTGCTTCTTGGAACTCATCAAAGATCTTGTGACCAGCCAATTTAACTTGAGTGTCTTTTTCAAATTTAGGCACGATGTAGTGGTAGTTGGTGTTGAACCATTTCTTCATCGGAAGGGCACGAACATCCCCTTTTTCTCCTTGGTAACCACGTCCCAAAGCAAAGTAGCGCTCAAGGTCAGACAAGTCCAAGTTTTGAACGGATGCAGGTACCACGTTGAAAAGGAAAGCTGCATCTAGGAAGTTGTCATAGTGAGAAAAGTCATTTGAAGGAATTTCAGTGATGCCTTTTTCTTTGACAATGTTCCAGTGTTTTGCACGCAATTCTTTTGCTGCTGCCAAGAGTTCTTCTTCTGAGATTTCTTTTCTAAAGTATTTTTCAGTTGTAAATTTCAATTCGCGGAATTCGCCCAAACGAGGGAAACCGATGATCGTAGTTGACATGATGTGTCCTCCAAAATTTGTTGTTGAAACTATCTTAACAGAAAAGGAACTGTCTGTATAATTGTAAATAATTAGGCTTTGATATAGTTTGAAACTATATCACTCTTTTGGTCAAAAGAAAAGACTTGAGACCAGTGTCTCAAATCCTATGTATAGCTTGTTTTGTGGCTGTATTTTAGTTAGAATGCTCAAACGAGCTATTGATGATTCTCATCAGTGACTATGGCTTGGTATTAAAAAAGACTATAGGTTGATCCCCTTCTCTCGGAGATTATCCAGACACTCCTCATAGTATCTTGCATCATGCTCGCTGTAGATGGGACTGGTCAGCTTTTCCTCTGCTAAGTCTTGATAAGGAGGGCAGATCTTGCCACGGTAGTTCTTGTCCAGCCACTCTGGACTGACATTGTAGCCACGGTCAGCCATTTCCTCCATAATCAAGCGATGATAAGCATAGAGATGATAGGGCGAGTGGGTAAAGACATAGTCCACCGTCGCATGCTTTTTGCCCCAGCCATTGCCACGCAGGGCACAACATTCTCGATGTTGCCCCAAAAGTTGAGGACGGGGAAGTTGTGAAATCAAAGCCTCATGCCAAAGTCTCATGGGCGTCTCCTTTCAGTAAAGTCGAATATTGTAAATAGGTATTGGGATAGCAATCCAGCAAGTCTCTCGTCTTAGCGATTAAGTCTTCCTTAGAAGCCTGACCAAAGCGGTAGCGGTCCAACAAGAGCATGTAGTCCTTGCGCTCAGCATCTGTCGCTTTCTTTTTGAAATAGCCCCAAATATGCTGAAAGGCATTGCAAACCTGACCCCTGTGTTCTGGGATTTGACAGGCACGGTCGATCAGTTCTTGAACATGACTTACCTCTACCTCTTCATTCTTGAGATATTGGCGAATCTCATTGTAAATATTGCTGGAATGGCTCAAGACCAGGTACTTATTTCTAGCCCAGAGTTGCTGACACTGGGATTTTTGATTAGTTTGTTCCATGTTTCTCCTTGCTTTTTATCAGTTTCCAGGAAATATGGAAACAAAGTTGTATCCTAAAAATGAGCGAATTATGAGTGGAATATGAGCGAATCAATTAGCTCCATCACCCTTTAAAATGCTTCAAGAACTCTTCGAGCTCAGCATCGGCTTCTGGTGTGGTTCCGTGGAGTTGACCGAGCATTTCAAGTAGAGAAGCTGTTTGGTTTTGGATTGCTTCATTTGTCTCGTTAATCTTGCTGACGATATCTGTCAGTGGCTCGACTTCTTCTTCCTCAAAGGTGTCTACATAGCGAGGGATATTGAGGTTATAGTCATTTTCGACGATTTCTTCATAGCTTGCTATATGGGCAAACTTATCCATCTCCTCACGAGACTTGTAGGCTTCCAGAATCTTCTCGATATGAGCATCCGTCATGATATTCTGGTTTTTTCCCTTATCAAACTCCTTAGAAGCATCGATAAAGTAAACATCACGATTGGTCCGATTCTTTTTGAGAATGATAACCGTAGTCGGAATGCTGGTATTAAAGAAGATATTGGCAGGTAGACCGATAACCGTGTCAATGGCTCCTTCTTCTAGCAAGGCCTTACGAATGGTTCCTTCCGCATTTCCACGGAAGAGAACACCGTGGGGAAGAACGATAGCCATAACTCCATTATCCTGCTTGAGGTGGTAATATCCATGCAGGAGAAAGGCAAAATCAGCCTTGGACTGGGGTGCCAATTTCCCAAACGGAGAGAAACGAGGATCCGCCATAAAGCCAGAATTAGCTGACCACTTGGCAGAGTAAGGAGGGTTCATGAGAACACCATCAAAGTTGGTCGGTTCTTGAGTTGGCCAGTCTTCGTCTAGTGTATCAGCATTGTGGAGAAATTGATTTTCCACTGGAACACCGTGTAGGATCATGTTCATCCGAGCCAGGTTATAGGTCGAAGTATTGAGTTCCTGACCAAAATAGACCACCGTTTGCGGTTGATAAGAATATTTCTTGGCATTGAGCAAGAGAGAGCCAGACCCCATAGTCGCATCATAGATGGTAAAACCTAGCTGGTCCTCACGACCCAAAAAGGCAATCTGAGTCATGAGTTTGGCAACAGGTTGAGGCGTATAGAACTCACCAGCTTTCTTACCCGAATCAGTCGCAAACTTACCAATCAGAAACTCATAGGCATCCCCCAACATATCACCCGCATGACCTGCTACATCTAGCACAGCCAACTTTTTCATGACTGCACCCACCGTTTGGTTTTGCTTGTGCGGAGTTGCGCCTAGTTTTTTAGAGTAGAGGTCGATATCTTCAAAGAGATTTTCATAGAGTTCGTCACTCTGCTCGATATCACGAAAACCTTGGGCCAAATTTTCTAACTGAAAAGAATTTTCATTGACACGTGCTAGCATAGACGTAAAGGTCAACTCAGGCTTGATGATATAGTTGAGCTCATCCTTTATAACAGATACCAGATCTTCATGAGTCTCCGCATCCTCGTAATAATTGCGATAGACCTCAAGGGCATCCTCAAGACTATCCGTCCCCTCTTCCATAGTTTCTGCCACGAAAAAGAGCATCTTATCTGACAGGTACTTATAAAAGACCATGCCCAAAAGATAGGACTTATATTCATTAGCATCCATCTTAGAGCGGAGAACATCCGCTGAGTTCCACAGGGCTTGGGAGAGCGAATGGGAAGTTTGTGTTGTTTCCATAATGTTTCTTTCCTTCTTTTTAATTAATTCAAAAATCCATTTATTACTTCAATAGTTTCATTTCTAATTCTTCAAAATATTTATGACGTAATTCTTTGGATAATTCATTATCTAATGCAATACGCCTTAAAGCTTTATCTTTAAAGTTTGGAACTATTTTCGTGTTTCCTCTATGATTAATTATTTCATTTTTTAAGTTACAAATCTTTAAAATTGCTGAAAAATCAGATGAATCCAAACTTTCTTCAACGATAAAAGTTATATTATCAACCATTGAAGATGCATCAAATTTATTTACTAAATTTTTTAAAAATTCTTCAACATCTTCTTTAGTAGGTTTATTTTTTTCAATACAGTTACCTTCCAAAAATTCATCGAGTCTTTTTTTCAAAGCAAGACTTATTATTTTATCTTTCTTTTCTTTACAAGATTCAATGATACTTTGTTGAAGATTTTTAATTTTTTGTTGTTTTTCTTTGTCATTATCAAAATGTAAGCATGACTTCACGACTGCTTCATCAACAAGTATCATCTCTACTTCATTAAATGGAAGAACAAAAATACCCTGTTCTTTGTACACTTGAATACTACTTTCATCCATCCAATCATTATCTATAATTCCGTATGCTATATTACCATGTAAATGTTGTAAATTATTATAAGCTTTTGTATGTTGAATTACCTGTTTATGTCCTTGAACTGGTTTGACAAAACAAAATTCACTGAATAATTTGGAATATATTTGATAGTCCAGACTAGTTTTAGTTCCTTCACAAAATAGAATTGGCTTCTTCGTGCCAGATACTTCAGTTAACAAGGATAAAGGCATTTCTTGTGATTCTTCCAATATCTGATAATCCAAATTATAAGGTGCTTCAAATTTCTTACACCACATATAAGTAGCGTTTGATCTTGATTGAACAAAGTCCATATTATGTGAAGCAAAAATAAATTGACAATCATGTCTCTCTGATATTAGCAAATCCCATAATTCATTATAGACAGCAGCATTAAGGAATGTTTCTGGTTCATCAACCACAATATAGCTATTTTCTGGAGCAAGAAGAACACTGCCTATATAAAATAAAATACAACGTTCTCCATCACTAAGGCTATTTATACTATATTTAGAACCATTTTTTTCAACTTTAACAACTCTATCATCAGGCTCAAGCTCAAATTTTATTTCTGGGAAAATTTGGTTCCATATATATTCTACCCTATCCCATAAAGTTAAAGGTAAATCTTTTTCTTTTCTTGATCTACGAGTAACTATGTTTGTGTAGTCTTTTACTAACAATGTTATTAATTTAGTAAATGTATTTGAAATGCTATTTTCAATATGGGATGGATATAAATCAATTGAGTCATATTTAATATCTACTTGTTTAAATTCAGATATATATCTTTCTTTACTAATATTATTACGGTCATGAATATTTAACACAAAATACAGTAGTTTCTGAGCAGGTAAAACATACATCTCATCTATACTATTCTTTCGTAACTCATTAATAAGACTGGATTTTCCCGCTCCATTAGCTCCTATTATAACAGTTGTAGAATCAACTTTCGAAATAAAAGAAAAAAGTTTGATTATTTTAAAGTTCTCTATAATTTGAGGCAGATTTGATTTATATAAATTAGCGTCCATTTCAGAACAAAAGTATATGCTTTCTAACCAATTATCACGTAGATTTTTATACTTTTCTGTTAAATCATCAGATAAAAAATCATCATCTAGTTCTGTTTTAATTAATCTAATAAGTATTGAGAAATCAATATCTACGTTATAATATAAAGTCGATTCCCATTCTTCACAATAAGGTAATCTGGCATAATCATAAGAAATTCTAACTCTTTCAGATTCTATCCATTCAATTAATTCATTAATTGAGTTACACATGATTCCTCCTTAAATAAACATATCCTGCAAGAGTTTCTTTTTCAGTGTTTCTAGCTGAGAAATTTTATCTTGGTGAGTAGCGATGAGGTTATCGAGGTTTGAGAAGTAGGCACCGATGGCTTGTTGTTCAGAGATAGACGGCAATACAATAGGCATTTGGAGAAAAATAGAATCCTTTATAGCAAATCTATCTGCACGAGCACCCGAATCACCATTTAACTTCATAAATTTGTGCCAAGTATTAGTATTGAAAAACGTTTCTAAAAAATCTAAATCAATATTTAAGTTTACAACTCTAAAAACAAAGTATAACGGTGACATAACACCAGTTCTCCCTAGTCTATTTCGTTTAACTGGTCCTACTGGAGCATAGTTTGAAATTCTTGGATTATAAACAAAATCATTGTTTCTCACAACATAATATGTATTCAGACTTTTTTCATTAGAAATGTCTTTATCAAAAAAATCTCTTTGATTAATAATTCCAAATTCCGCTGAATTTGTAAAAGTTTCATTAAAATTGTTATCTTTATTTTTTTCTATTACTTTTTTACAGATATCAGATAATTGTACCTCTTTCCACTTTCCTTCAAATCCATCCAAACGTATCTCTGGAACAGTCTGCCCAGCTTTGGGAAACATCTTGGAGAGCATGGTTGATTTGAGGGATTGGTAGTTGGTAAGATTATCCTTGTAGCCTGCAAGAAGGTCATCGAGAGTGCTGAAGAGGGATCCGATGGCAGATTGTTCAGGGAGAAATGGGACACTCATTTTCATACTTTTCAATATAGCACTAGATAAATTTCCAATCGCACCATTTCCGCCTTGTACAAATTGTAACACTCGTTTATACTCATTTGAACTCATCCAAGCATTTACGAAGTAATTCTGCTCAGTTTTAAACAATAACATAAAACCACCATGGACAACTATTTCATCATCTGGTAAATTTTTTATAATTGCATGTTTTCCGACTAGCTTAGTGGATCCATTAGCTGCAGTTACTAAAATATCTCCATTGCTTACTCGGGGAATATTTATCACATCTTTACTTACAAATACATCATCATCTGATATCACGAATGAATCATCTACTATGTTCGAGCTTCTTAAAACCCGTGCTCCATTACTTCTTACGTCGTTTGGTTTATAGGTCAGACCTCTTCGTACTTCTACTTGAGATAATAACGAAGACTTCTGCCAATAATCGTTAAAATTATCAAATCTTAAAATAGGTAAGATTTTCTCTTCCATTTATTTTTTCTCCATTCACAAACTATATTTTTTATGTAGAGTAGTCGCAAATTTCCTTATTGCAGTATTAAGTTCTTGTTTATAGATCAATTTAATTTTATTATTCTTGAAAGGATACTCTTCATAATTTGCTGTGTCTTTTAGAGCTGTTTCTCCAAATTGTTTTTCATTTTTATTTTCAACATCAAAATTTAGTACATAATAAGTCAACGCTTGGCTATCAACCGCCCATGTTTTAGCAAATTCATTGATTTCTTTTTCAATATTTTTTGCCTCAACATAATTTGCTTCATCTACCTTTTCGGAGTGTTTTAATTTATTTTCAGAAATATACTTTAAAATCGCATCAAAAACACCATTTTTTGTTTCAAAAGATATTTTTTTAGTATTAGTATTTTCTAGATTATCTTCAATACTTTCTTCTCCCCTACTTATCTTATGATTATTTATATTAGTAAAGTTTAAAATAGGTTTCGAGTCTTTGTCTTTCTTATTTTCTATATTTCTAATCTCCTCACGCTTTTTATCATTTGCTTCTTGTTGTATGTTTTGTGCTTCAACCCACATATTTAACAGTGACATCTCTTCGCCATTATATGTAATATATCTAAGATTAGGAACAACATCAAATATTAATTTTTGACTATCATCAAAAACTGATATTTCTATTTCAGTCAAATTGGACAAATATTGGGTTTTATCTGTTTGATTATTATCATCAAACTTAAATAATGAAGAAAATCTATAAGTATCTGTCTCTCCTTTTATTTCATTTGTTTTCTCTGACAAAGATACACCAAGCAATTTTAAACATCTAATTTTTGATGAGAGAATAATTCCAGTGATAATTGGATCCACATCTACTTCTTGAGCATTAAGAATGAATGTAGACACATTGGGAAAGTAAATATCGTAACCAAACTCACTATTTTCTGGATAATCCAATTCAATATAGCGACTATTACTAACAAAATTTAGCAAAGAATAATCTATTTTAATATTTTCATTTTCACGAATTATTATTTTTTTCAAAGTGTTACTAATTATATCTTTAGAAACAATGATATTTACTATATATTCCTCACTGATATTGTTTTTACACATTTCAAAATATTCAATAGACTGAAGCTGACTGATATCAATCTCAACGTTTTCAACACCATCACAGTAAATTACACAATTACTAATTTTTATTTTTCTACATTTTTCAGTACTTGAAATTAAATTTTTTAGTTTCTCAATACTTAACGATGAGTTTGTAATTTCAATAGATTCACTATTTTTTATACATTCAATAAACTCTTTCATATCAAACAACTCATCCAAAAGCAACCTATCATCAGATTTTGCTCCAACTCCATCAATTATTACATGAAGTTTTTCATTGTATGTTTCATTTATATCTAAAAAACTTAAAATCTTTTTTAAAGATTCGCACTCTATAATACTCGATATTTTTAAATATTGAAACTGATTGAATATAAAAAGTTTATTAGTCAGTATGAACTTGTCAAAAGGATATATTATCGGCAAAGATACATTGAACATTCTTTTCAATAATTCAATATCATTATTGTCCAGCTGAATTGAAGTAGTATTATTGCCTCCAAATTCTAAATTTTTCTTACTATTTTTAACCAAAATATCATAGAATGGTACTAAAACTATTTTTTCTAAGATATCGGTATTCAAAATTTTATTAATCTTTTGTAATTTGATTAGATAATCATTACCAAAATAAAACAAATAAATTCTTTTTGATTTTTCAAATATTTTTGACAAGAATGGTAAATCACTTCCATAAATAGAGTGACCTATAATATAGGTATCAACTGAATTTTTCTTATATTTCTTTATTTTCTCTATCAATTGACTGCGTTTCTCAAATAAAGACGTATCTTTTTTTATTCGAATCAGTTTGTCATTGTCCATAGAACCTGGAACATTAAACCCGCTGTACTCTTCATTCCCAGTGAATCCACCTCCAAAAATAATGTTCTTATCAAATAAAGATCCGTGTACTTGAAAGTATTTTTGATTACTAACACTCCCAGTTTGAACTAGGTTTAAATCATATAAAGTACTTGTATAATTAAAGTTAACTACATCAGCATCTTTAAATATATTTTTATAAACCTCATTAACTACCAAACTGCTTTTATTATTCCTTTTAACTCTGTATGAATTATGCCATTTCTCGTAAAAATCAGACAAATAGGACGAAAATAAATCTTCTAACTCTTTAAGGTACATATTTATTTCAGTGACACTATATATACTCCTGATTTCATCGTCACTATTATAAGTTATCTCATTAATCTCTTTTATATGATTTTCAAAAATTGACTCTAAATCGTTCCAATTTAATGATTTCCCATCAAATTTTTGTAAAAATAATTTATTAAAATTATAAATATCTTCATTTGTTTCAAGTTTCTCTTCAACCCTTAAGTGCTCTACAAAATTATTGTACGAACTTTTTATCCCCACACTGATATCAAATCCGTTTCCTACTATAATCATTTTAGGATTACTTGAATTAGCATCGATTTCATCAGAATTTACTGATTTATTTTCAATAATATACTCAGACATTTATATGAACACCTCTTTATTTAGTTCTTAATTACTCTAATAAATAAATTTGACAAAAGTATTATATTTATTTAAGATTCAATTATTGTATTTTTAACTGCGAAATCTATACAAGTGTTTAACTACAGTTATAAAATTCTATTCCCAACCCTCAATGGCTCAATGACTTCTTCGACAAGTTGCTCACAAGCTTCTTTGATTTGTTTTTTATAGTGGAGGGGATTGAGGGCATCCGCCACTTCTATCTTATAGTCCTGATAGCGCTGGCTCTTGGTCAGCTGGCTCTCTCCTAGTTGCTTTTTAGCTCCCTTGCGGTAGTGCTCGACATAGTAACGGAGTTCATCCTCTCCGACATACCAACATTTGCTAAAGACTTGGATATGTTGCTGGATAACCGCCTCGATCATCTGATCCAAGATATTGGCAATGGACTGACCACGATAGCTTTCTGGATTTGCTTGGACTTCTCTCCATAGTTCAGTGATGATCTGGGCAAGATTTGGATTAGTCTTCTCAAGGCTCTCAATATAGTTATCCACTGCTTCTCTATCTTGAGCGTTTAGGTTCTTTTCTTGACTTTGACCTTGCTCGATTAGGCTTTGGATTAAGGTTAGGATATAGGCATAGTTAATCTCATCCACTTGGATAGACTCTAGTTCATAGTGGATATCAAGGGGCTCCCCATCCTCACCACCATCATCTCTTCGACTTTTTAATTCTGCCAGGATGTTTTGATAAAAGCCTAGATAGGTTTCCAATTCTTCAGCGCTTAGTCCTGTCTGGGCATAGATTTCTTCCTCATCATACTCTTTATACACGCGGATAGAGGCTAGATATTTATCAAAGACTTGATAAGCCTTGGCGAGTTTTCTCAACTCAGGTGTAGAGATTTGCTCGATTTGGAGTCCTTCCTCAGGATCATCGGTGATGAGATTTTGGAAATCACTGCAACTCCGTAAAAAATTCCTCTTTTCCTCTTCCCAGCTTGGGGCTAAAACCTCGTTTTCACCACCATTTGAGTAGAGCTTGAGGGCATTATCCACTGCTTCCTTAAAGGCTAGAGGCTTTTGGAAAGTGATGATATGACCATAGGTCTTACTGGAATCAAAGATCCGATTGGTTCGGCTAAAGGCTTGGATCAAGTCCTGCGGTTGCATAGGCTTTCTGTCGATAAAGAGAGTCGATAGACACGGAGCATCAAATCCCGTTAAGAGACGATTGACCACGATAACCAAGTCTAACTGCTCCTTGCGATAGAGGTATTTATCCTGTTTTCGAGCTAGACGGTTATTGACATCCGTATTAAAGCCACGAAGATCCGCCATGGTAAAGTGGGTATCAAACTCTCGATTATAGTCTTCTAAGACCTGCTTCATGTGGTCTTGGTTGGCTATTGACTCTTCTTCATTCTCCGTAACGGAGTAGGTGATGGTCGCCTTTGGAAAATCTGGAAGAACCTGCTTGACCCTCTCCGATACCTTGACACGTGTCTGACCAGCCTTGACTCGTTTGAGTAGGTCATAGTAGGCTTGAGCTTGAGGGATGGACTTAACGGTTAGGATGGCATTGTAGGTCTTACCTACTCCCTTTTGGAAGCCTAGCTGTTGGCGGGATTTATTGATAATGGCATCCAAGACTTCCAGCATATGCTCCTCATCTTCGTAGACACTATCTGGGACTTGATCTTCAGACTGATCTGTGATGAGGGTATTACGGTAATCGACCTTAAAGCCTAAGACAGCTCCGTCATGGATGGCTTCCTTGACTGTATACTCATGTAGACGGTCTCCATACTGTTGCTGGGTGGTTTGGGCTAGGTCACCGACTTGCTGGCGTTTATTTTCCTTAAAGATAGGCGTCCCTGTAAAACCATACCAGAGAGACTGCGGGAAAAAGGCTTTAATGTCTTTTTGTGTTTGTGGTGTCACGGCACGATGGCATTCATCCACAACAAAGGCCACACGGAGTCCCTTGATTTTGTCCGCATCTCGTTGGTAAAGCCCTTGGTCAAACTTGCGCATCATGGTCGTGATTTTCTGGATGGTTGTCACCACCACACGCTTATCATTACTGCCTAATCGCTTGACCAAATCATGTGTATTATCCGTCTCATCGATATCAATGACATCATTGGTCGCATATGAGAGGAAGGATGATGTGGTCTGTTGGTCCAAGTCCCTACGGTCAACGACAAAGATCGTCTTTTGGATGGATGGAATCTGAAGGAGATTCCTCGCCACCTTATAAGAAGTCAAGGTTTTCCCTGAACCTGTTGTATGCCAGACATAGCCTGATGCTTGCTGGCGAGAGGCTTCTTGCACTGCTTCGATGGCATGGATCTGATAGGGGCGCAAGAGGATGAGAGCTTTCTTACTATCATCAATGACTGAATACTGCATAACCATCTGATGGGCACGAGGGATAGAAAGAACTTCGTGTGCAAAGCTAGTCAGGTTTGTCACAGGATGATTGTCCTTATCCACCCACTTGGTTAGAAATTGCTTGTTAAGTTTATTTTCACGAGCTGCAGCGATATAGCGTGTGTCTACCTTATTGGTCACAACAAACATCTGCAAGCTAGAGTAGATGCCACGGAACTTGCCTTCACGATCATATTTTTTAATCTGATGAAAGGCATCAATAAATGCTGCTTGGGAGCTCTTGAGCTCGATTTGAATCATGGGTAAGCCGTTGATAAGGAGAGTAACATCCAGTCTACGGTCTTGGTCCAGAGGATTTACTTTTTCTCGTTGGACTTGATTAACAACTTCATAGCTTGACTTCCCTGCTGCGATATTGTCACGCCATATGACTGACAAACGGATGGTGCCTAGACTTGCATCTTCTCTCTGAACCTCAACTTTGGCAATACCATTTTCTCCGACCAACCACTTGGCTGCATCATAGTAGCTGACAAAGTTTAGTTGGTTTTGAATCTGGCGTTTTTCCTGCTCTGTCAAGGGATGGTCTGCTAGGAGAGCCACATTATTTTGGGCTAGTTTAGTAAAGAAATTTTCCCATAATTGGTCTTCTGTTTTTAGGTCTTCTCGATAAGTCCATTGACTTTCCCCAGTCACCAGCTGGTCAATGAGTTTTTTTTCTATCTCCAGTTCTGGTTTTACTTGCATCATTCTCTCCTTTATAATGCACAATTTTACTATATTATATCATGTTTCAGATGGATTTTTCCATACGCTCCTACTCCAACTGACTTTTAACCTTCTTCTTAGTCAAGGTACGGTCATTTTTATTGGAGAGAGCTTTGATACGAGCTTCGAGAAGGATTTTCCGCCCGGCCTCTGTTCGTGTATAGACGAGGTGATAACGTCCGATAGTTGGCCTCAGAAAGTCGAGGAATTTCTGTGCTTCTTCCTTGCGCTTGTCAAAAAGACTTGGCACGACATAGTAAGGTGACTGACCTTGTCGGACTTTCTCTGCCTTCAAGAGATAGCGCTGGTTATCCACTGGAGCAAAGAACTCTCCCACAGTCTGCGCAAACAGCTCCTTGTCCCTCATGCTTCCTCCCTTGAGATAGGCGAAAACCATATAATTTTCCTTGTCCTCCTCTACATGAACACGGGATTGATCGTCCGTTAGATGCCCCGAATCTAGCAGAGCCTTTCGGATCTGCTCACCCAGAGATTGCAAACGTTTATAGGGACTTTTATAACGGAGGTAGCGCCAAGATGCAAAGACCAAAAAGAGGAGACAGGCTGCTGTAAGCCACCAAACACCAATCAGTCTCAGTCTAAATAGCAAGACCAACAAATCTACTGCCAACAAGAGCAATGACATGCGAACCCATTTTAATGCATCAAGCAAGAGCATGACTGGGACCTTCTGTTTTTGAGTCGCGACTTCTGTAACTATCTCGAGCTGATCCGCTACGACAAGAGCATCTTGCCATTTTTTTCTCAAGCCTGCTCGATCCTTGGAGAGACTCTTAACTCGCTCATTGTACTCACTAATTTGCTTTTTCTTAAAAGGGGGCTTTGGAAAATCCAAACGATCCAAACCGGTCTCAATACTCTCCTGATTATAAGCCAATCCAAGAAAATGCTCCATCCGTCGCGACAAGGTCTGCAGATCCTGATTGCTCTCTGGTCTAGGCTCCTCACCAGGAAGAGTGATAAGTGCTTGCGCTTGAACGGCTACCAGATGCCAGATGTTACTGGTCTTTTCTGGATGTCCCGGCCAGATACGAATGGCACGGCCACGCATCTGGTTACTTAGCATAAAGCTCCCCACAAAGCTTCCGAGTATTAGGGAATTAACACAAGGAGCATCCCAACCCTCTCCGAGGAGAGATTTGGTTCCGACTAGGACTTGAATCTGCCCTCGTTGAAAAAGCTCCGTCACTGCCGCTACGATTCCCTTAGCTGAGCTAGGAAAACCAACCTGCACATAATCTTTTGGATCCAAGTGACCAATAGATGAGAAACTAAGAGGAACCTGAGGCAAGAGCTCCTTCAACTCTGCTGCCACATCGGTAGGCAAAATAACGACACTACCTGACAAGACAGCCAAAGACACAGGTATCTCTTGCTCCTGAGCTTTTCGACGAATGCTTTCAAAATAAGGGAGAACCCCCAACTGAGAAATGGTTGCTTGATTATCTCCCAGATAGGTGGCAAAATCCTTGCGAATATAGTCAGCTAGTACTAACTGTCTCAGTTCCTGACCTAGACTCTCATACTCTGTCAAGAAGATATCGGCAATGGCAGACAACTTCCCCAGAGATTGGGTTAAAAGCTGGTCAGAAGCCTTGGACTTAACTAGATAAACCTGACGTTTTTCCACCAACCCACGCGCCTTCAAGTCAGCCTCTAACTTTTTCTTATATCCATCTGGATCCTCATACCAATCTGGTGTCAGATAGAGTATGCTCTGCAACAGCGTCTCCAACCAGTAGGAGGTCAATGCTGGAAGCTTCTGGGTTCCCAGTAAATTTTGCAAAGAGGAAGGAATCGTTAACCCCTGAGAATGCATATAAATCAACATAGCAGACAAGTACTTGGGATCTTCTAAGAGCAAATCAGATGATATATCCCCTTTGAGGACCTTAGACCCTGCTACAAATGTTTGAAAATCAGGATCGACTATAAGGTGATGAATATAGTCCCACTTAGTCTCCTCAAACTGTTTGAGACGTTCCGACTCTTCAGCTGTTGGTGAACACATATAGACAAAATCCTGATGAGGGCAAAGAGTGTCTTCCTTGACTAGTTCAGGTACCGTGATTTCTTGATCGATCTCCCCACACATACGGATATAGCGTTCCCAGAGTTCAGGCTCACTGTCATAAGGTGGTGTCGCTGTCAGGGAGATGAGTTTCAGCGGTCCATACTGCTTGCGAAAGACTTCCAGACTTTTCCACCATTCATTGCGTAGGTGGTGGCACTCGTCCAAACAAAGAGTCGCAACTTTCTGAGCTCTTAGGCTTGCAAACAAATCAAACCCCACAAAATCCTCTGCTTCTCCATCTTCTTGTGATTGCAGTTGGTTCATGGCACTATGAAAAGCCTGATAGGTCACAATCGTTAATGCTTTCATCTCCTTTAAGTTTTGGGAAACGAGATCTGAAAGCCTCTGACCATCCTCTAGAAAAGCAGTTTGGATCCTATCTACCCATTGTTCACGAATGGTGACAGTCGGAACTAAGATGAGGGCTGGGTTGCCAAAACGAGCGATTAGCTCGATACCAATGGTTGTCTTTCCAGACCCTGGAGCTGCCACTAGATGAACATGACCGTCTGCTTGATAGTCCTGAAAACGATCCAAGACCTGTTTTTGGTATTGGCGCCATCTTCCTTTAAAGTTTAAACCTAACATGATACTCCCTCATTCTATACCGTCATTTTCTTATTCTCATTTTACCACACTTATTTCACCAATCAGATAATCCAGATAGTTTTTCTTCCCAAAATATGATATAGTAGTATCATACTATCTATGAGGAGTTTACATGTCACAGGATAAGCAAATGAAAGCTGTTTCTCCCCTCCTACAGCAAGTCATCAATATCTCATCTATCGTCGGGGGAGTCGGCACCTTGATTTTCTGTATTTGGGCCTATCAGGCGGGTGTTTTACAATCAAAGGAAACCCTATCGGCCTTTATCCAGCAAGCTGGAGTTTGGGGGCCACCACTCTTTATCTTTTTACAGATCCTACAAACCGTTGTTCCGATCATTCCGGGAGCTTTGACCTCAGTGGCTGGGGTCTTTATTTACGGCCACATCATCGGAACCATCTATAACTATATCGGCATCGTGATTGGCTGTGCTATTATCTTTTACCTGGTGCGTCTCTATGGAGCTGCCTTTGTCCAGTCGGTCGTCAGCAAGCGCACCTATGACAAATACATCGGTTGGCTAGATAAGGGCAATCGTTTCGAGCGTTTCTTTATCTTTATGATGATCTGGCCTGTCAGTCCAGCTGACTTTCTCTGTATGCTGGCTGCCCTCACCAAGATGACCTTCAAACGCTATATGATTATCATCGTTTTGACCAAGCCCTTTACCCTAGTGGTTTATACTTATGGTTTGACCTATATTATTGATTTCTTCTGGCAGATGTTTTGAGAATAGAAAATAGCCTGATACTAAATATACTTTGGTATGGAAATCATGCCAACTTTTCGATAGTGAATCGAGGACTTACCTAGCCTTTCCGCCGTGATAAAAACACCTGAAATCTAATGGTTTCAGGTGTTCGGAAACTTTGAGACATTAGACTCAAAGTTTAGGTATGGAATTTCGAAGAAAATCGCTACCGTCCGTCATCACTTAAGGAAAGGCTCAAAAAATTGTCTTCAAACAAAACATCCGTTTGGTTTCCCAAGCGGATGTTTTCTTTGTTTTATTTTTCGACACTCTTAGCAAGGACAAAGTTTCCAAGTGTGGCAGAACCATTGCCTGCGACTGCTGGAGTGACAATGTAGTCACGCACATCTGGTACTGGTAGGTAGCCGTTGAGAAGAGCTGTAAATTTCTCACGCACACGGTCCAGCATGTGTTGTTGGGCCATAACCCCACCACCAAAGACGATCACATCTGGACGGAAAGTCACAGTAGCATTGACCGCAGCTTGAGCTATATAATAGGCTTGGACGTCCCAGACAGAGCTGTTGAGTTCGATGTTTTCACCACGAATACCTGTACGGGCTTCAAGACTTGGACCAGCCGCAAAGCCTTCCAAACAGCCCTTGTGAAAAGGACAAACGCCGTTAAATTCTTTTTCTACATCCATTGGGTGTTTAGCCACATAATAGTGACCCATCTCAGGGTGACCGACACCACCGATAAACTCACCACGTTGGATAACACCTGCTCCGATACCTGTACCGATCGTGTAGTAAACCAAGTTTTCGATACGGCCGCCAGCATTGTTACGAGCAACCACTTCACCATAGGCAGAGCTGTTTACATCTGTGGTGAAATACATGGGTACGTTGAGAGCACGACGAAGGGCACCAAGTAGGTCTACATTTGCCCAGTGAGGTTTTGGAGTCGTTGTGATAAAGCCATAGGTTTTTGAGTTTTTATCGATATCGATGGGACCAAAGGAACCGATGGCAAGGGCTGCAAGATTATCGAATTTTGAAAAGAATTCGATGGTTTTATCGATAGTCTCGATAGGAGTTGTTGTAGGAAACTGTGTTTGTTCTACAATGTTAAAATTTTCATCTCCGACAGCACAGACAAACTTTGTACCGCCCGCTTCTAAGCTTCCGTATAATTTTGTCATGATAAACCTCTTATCTTTGTTTTCTCTATTATAGCACATTTTAAAGGGCTAGATTTCTCAATATTTTAGATTTTCCTCTGTAAATCTTACCATCCAAGTAAAAACGAACAAACATGATATTTGTTCGTTTTGTTTTTAGATTTGATTTTCGAAAAGGACTAGGCTTTCACTTCGATGATAGCGTCACCCTTGACAACAGAACCGCTTGCGACTGGTGTCACAGAAGCGTAGTCTGCTGTATTGGTCACGATAACCATTGTTGTGTCGTCAAGACCTGCAGCAGCGATTTTGTTTGAGTCAAATGTTCCAAGAACATCACCAGCTTTGACCTTGTCGCCTTGAGAAACTTTTTGTTCAAAGCCTTCACCGTTCATAGTCACCGTATCGATACCAACGTGGATCAAGATCTCAGCTCCATTTGCTGTCTTCAAACCATAAGCATGTCCTGTAGCAAAGGCAATCGATACTTCTGCATCAGCTGGTGCGTAAACCACACCTTGGCTTGGTTTTACAGCGATCCCTTGTCCCATTGCACCACTTGAAAAGACTGGGTCGTTAACATTCTCAAGGGCAACTACGTCCCCAACGATTGGAGTTTGGATTGTTTCATTTTGAGGAGTTACTGGAATGTTACCAGTTGTTTCTTCTTGAACCAAACGTTCTGTCGCCACTTCAGAAGCAACTTCTTTTTCGTCCTCGTAACCAAACATGTAAGTAAGGGCAAAACCAAGAACGAATGATACAGCTACCATAAGAAGGTATTGGAACAATTGACCGTTACCAACGTACAACATTGTACCAGGGATGATGGTGATACCATTACCAGTACCAGCAAGTCCAAGGATAGAAGCCAATCCACCACCGATAGCACCAGCGATCAATGAAAGGAAGAATGGTTTACGGAAGCGCAAGTTCACCCCGAAGATAGCAGGCTCTGTAATACCGAGGAAGGCAGAAAGAGCAGCTGGGAAAGCAAGTGTTTTCAGTTTAGGATTCTTCGTTTTAACACCAACAGCAACAGTTGCAGCCCCTTGAGCTGTCATCGCTGCAGTGATGATAGCGTTGAATGGGTTGACATGGTCAGCAGCAAGCAACTGAACTTCAAGCAAGTTGAAGATGTGGTGTACACCTGATACGACGATCAATTGGTGAACCCCACCGATGACCAAACCACCAAGACCAAACGGCAAGCCAAGAATTGCCTTTGTTCCGAGAAGGATGTAGTTTTCAACAACGTGGAAGACTGGTCCGATGACAAAGAGTCCAAGGATAGACATGACCAAAAGTGTCACGAACGGTGTTACCAAGAGATCCAAGACATCTGGAACCACCTTGCGGAGAGCTTTTTCAAACTTGGCTCCGACCACCCCAATGATGAAGGCTGGAAGAACAGAACCTTGCAAACCAACAACAGGAATGAAGCCAAAGAAGTTCATAGCTGTTACTTCACCACCTGATGCTACAGCCCAGGCGTTTGGAAGCGAACCAGAAACCAGCATCATACCGAGGACGATACCAACGGCTGGATTTCCACCGAATACGCGGAAGGTTGACCACACAACCAAACCTGGCAAGATGATGAAGGCTGTATCTGTGAGGATTTGGCTGTAAATGGTAACATCTTCTGGAAGTGTCATTCCAAGAGCGTTCATGAGACCACGAAGACCCATGAAGAGACCAGTTGCCACGATAACTGGGATGATTGGCACGAATACGTCACCGAAAGTACGGATAGCACGTTGGAACCAGTTTCCTTGTTTAGCAGCTTCTGCTTTCATGTCTTCTTTAGAGGATGTTGGCAAACCAAGTGCAACGACTTCGTCGTACATCTTGTTTACTGTACCAGTACCAAAGATGATTTGGTATTGACCTGAGTTAAAGAAAGCTCCTTGAACTTTATCCAAGTTCTCAATCACTTCCTTATTGATTTTCCCTTCATCTTTGACCATGACACGTAGACGAGTCGCACAGTGGGCTACACTGTTGACATTTTCACGTCCGCCAAGGGCTTCGATGACCTTTTTTGCAATATCCTGATTGTTCATTTGCAAAAATCTCCTTATAAAATTTTGTTCTTGTTTGAAAGCGATTTTATTCGCCCTACGACTATTATTTTATCATGTTTCTAAAATATGTCAAGCGTTTTGCAGAATTTTTTATTTCCTTTCTTTTATTCCTGATTATTCTTGATCGTTTTTGAAGGATATTTTCTTTTTCCTCAAAAAAATATCTTTATAATTGAGGAATTAAGGCTTTCATTTACATTTTCTTTCATTTTTTCGTGAAAATTTGCCAGATTTCCTTTACTTGATTTCTGGCGATCGTTTGACATATTTTTCTTTTTTTTAACATAAAAGACTTGCTTTTTTTGCAGAAAACGTTTACTATTAATAATAGAATAGAACTTATGGAGGAAAGATAAAATGGAATGGACAACTGAGCGCCGTTACAGACGCTATGAAGACTGGTCTAATGATGAAATCAAGCAAATCAAGGAAAAGATGGCACAATCTCCTTGGCATACTCGTTACCATGTCGAGCCTAAAATGGGGCTTCTCAATGATCCAAATGGCTTTTCTTATTTTGATGGCAAATGGATTCTCTTTTACCAAAACTTCCCCTTCGGTGCAGCCCATGGGTTGAAGTCTTGGGTGCAGCTTGAAAGTGATGATTTAGTGCACTTTACAGAAACTGGAGTCAAAGTTTTGCCAGATACTCCATTGGATAGCCACGGTGCCTACTCTGGTTCTGCCATGCAGTTTGGCGATCAGTTGTTCCTATTTTATACTGGAAATGTCCGTGATGAAAACTGGATCCGTCACCCTTACCAGATTGGTGCTTTGATGGACAAGGAGGGTAATCTTACAAAGATTGACAAGATCTTGATTGACCAGCCAGCAGACTCTACTGACCACTTCCGCGACCCGCAAATTTTTAACTTTAAAGGTCAATATTATGTTATCGTCGGTGGACAGGACTTGGAGAAAAAAGGCTTCGTCCGTCTCTACAAGGCTGTGGACAATGACTACACAAACTGGCAAGCGGTTGGCGACCTTGACTTTGCTAACGATCGCACTGCCTACATGATGGAATGTCCAAATCTAGTCCTTATCGGTGAACAACCTGTCCTTCTCTATTGCCCACAAGGATTGGATAAACAAGTTCTAGACTATGATAATATCTACCCAAACATGTACAAAATAGGGGCATCCTTTGATCCTGAAATTGCCAAAATGGTAGATGTGTCTCAACTTCATAATCTAGACTATGGTTTCGAAGCCTATGCGACTCAAGCCTTTAACGCTCCAGACGGACGAGCTCTGGCAGTTAGCTGGCTTGGACTGCCAGATGTTTCTTACCCATCTGACCGTTTTGACCACCAAGGAACCTTCTCATTGGTCAAAGAACTCACTATCAAAGATGGCAAACTCTACCAATATCCTGTCTCAGCTGTCAAAGAACTTCGTTCTTCTGAAGAGGTCTTCTCAAACCGTACTCAAACCAATAACACCTATGAACTCGAGCTCAACTTGGAGGCCAATAGTCAAAGTGAGATTGTCTTGCTCGCTGATAAAGAAGGCAAGGGGCTTTCAATCAACTTTGACCTTGTCAATGGACAAGTGACAGTAGATCGCAGTCAGGCTGGTGAACAGTACGCCCAGGAATTTGGTACAACTCGTTCTTGTCCTATCGATAACCAAGCTACTACTGCCACTATCTTCATTGACAAGTCAGTCTTTGAAATTTTCATCAATAAAGGAGAAAAAGTATTTTCTGGTCGTGTTTTCCCACATGCAGACCAAAATGGTATCCTCATCAAATCTGGAAATCCAACTGGAACTTACTATGAATTAGATTATGGTCGCAAAACTAACTGATGTCGCAAAACTTGCAGGCGTCAGCCCCACTACCGTCTCCCGAGTCATCAATAAAAAGGGTTATTTATCTGAGAAAACCATCCAAAAGGTTAATGAAGCCATGCGAGAATTGGGCTACAAACCCAATAACCTAGCACGCAGTCTACAAGGAAAATCAGCCAAGTTGATTGGACTTATTTTTCCAAACATCAGTCATGTCTTTTATGCGGAGTTGATTGACAAATTGGAACATCAACTCTTCAAGAATGGGTACAAGACCATCATCTGTAACAGCGAACATGACTCTGAAAAAGAACGGGAGTACATTGAAATGCTGGAGGCCAATCAGGTCGATGGTATCATTTCTGGAAGTCACAATCTTGGAATCGAAGACTACAATCGCGTGACTGCACCGATTATTTCCTTTGACCGAAACTTGTCTCCAGACATCCCTGTTGTCTCCTCTGATAACTACGGCGGCGGGGTCCTCGCCGCCCAAACTCTGGTCAAGACTGGCGCCCAGTCTATCATCATGATTACAGGAAATGACAACTCTAACTCACCGACTGGACTGCGCCACGCTGGCTTTGCCTCTGTACTCCCAAAAGCGCCTATTATCAATGTTTCGAGTGATTTCTCTCCCGTCAGAAAAGAAATGGAAATCAAGAATATCTTGACCCATCAGAAACCAGATGCGATTTTTGCTTCGGATGATTTGACAGCTATCCTGGTTATCAAAATCGCTCAGGAGCTAGGTATCTCTGTTCCTGAAGAGCTCAGGGTCATCGGCTATGATGGGACCTACTTTATCGAGAACTACTATCCTCACCTGACAACGATTAAGCAACCTATGAAAGAGATTGCCCAACTCACTGTCGATCTCCTCTTGCAGAAGATTGAAGGCAAGGAAGTTGCGACAACTGGTTACTTCTTACCCATCACCCTATTACCTGGAAAAAGTATTTAAGTACAAAAAACTCAGACTAATTTGTCTGAGTTTTTATGATCTTAAGTTTTCGAGATAGCGCTGGGCTGTCTCTAAGTTAAAGGTTTTATCTGCGATGAGGCGCTCAACGAGGGGAGCAACCTCGGACTCACTAGCACCAGCTAAGAGAGCTAGGGATTTGGCCTGTAATTTCATGTGGCCTTGCTGGATGCCCGTACTGACCAAGGCTTTGAGGGCCGCAAAGTTTTGGGCAAGACCGATGGACACGATAATCTGAGCCAATTCCTTAGCTGAAGGATTTCCCAGTAGTTCATGACTGAGAGCTACACGAGGATTGAGTCCGATAGAGCCACCCTTTGTCGCTACCGGCATGGGCAGGGTCATCTCACCGACCAATTCTTCTGTGTCCCTATCTAGACTCCATCGACTGAGACCTTGATAGTGTCCATCTCGACTGGCAAAGGCATGGGCCCCAGCTTCGATGGCACGCCAGTCATTACCAGTGGCAATCAAAATGGCATCAATACCGTTAAAAATCCCTTTATTATGAGTAGCCGCTCGGTAGGGATCAGCCTGCGCAAACTGGCTAGCCAAGGCTATTTTCTCCGCAATTTCTCGTCCTTGGTCCCTTTGAGGGCTCAAGTAGCGAAAGGCGATACGACAGCTTGCAGTCACCAGAGAATCGGTCGCGTAATTGGACAGGATTCCCATGAGACTCTGCCCCTGACTGAGTTCTTCTAAGACCGGCTTCAAGGCTTCTAGCATGGTATTGAGCATATTAGCCCCCATGGCTTCCTGGGTATCGACATGGAGATAGACGACGAGAAAGTCTGTTTCTCCCTTGATCTGCTCTACACGCAAATCACGCGCCCCACCACCACGTTTAACGATAGAAGGATAAGCTTGATTGGCAAGTTCCAAGAGTTCGGCTTTCTTACTGACAATCTTCGCTTGCGCTTGTTCAGTATCAGCAACTTGGTAAAGGGCTACCTGACCAATCATCTGGCGCTGATGAACCTGAGCAGTAAAACCGCCTGCTCGCTTGATGATTTTGCTGGCATAGCTAGCCGCAGCAACCACTGACGGCTCTTCTGTCACATAAGGAACTGTATAATCCTGACCATTCACCAAAAGTTCTGGAATGATCGAATAAGGCAGAGAAAAAGTTCCTACCACATTCTCACTCAGCTGGTCTGCAACTGCCAAGCTGACTTGTTCATCCTGCTCCAGACTGGTTTGCTTTTCAGGATTAAGGAGCGCCTGAGCTCGCAACAACTCAAGGCGCTCATGGTATGATTTTTTAGAAAATCCATTCCAACTTATCTTCATTATTTTTCAACCTTGCTATAATGGCGTTGGTGGTCGACAATTTCAACCAAGGCATAGTCTTGATGTTCATAACCTGCAAATTGGGCTGAACCAGACTCATCCAACTGCACCTCTTCGAAGAAGACTTTTTCATAGTCTGCAACAGACAATGCTGTACGTTGTTTGAGTTTGCTCAAGCGATCCTTATCAAGGTAAGCCTCATATCCTTCGACCAATTCACCACTAAAGAACTCTGAAACCGCTCCACTTCCATAACTGTAGAGGGCAATTTTATCTCCAGCCTTCAAAGTCTCTGCATTTTCCAAAAGGGAGAGGAGCCCGAGGAAGAGGGAACCTGTATAGATATTCCCAATCATCTGACTGTAAAGGATGGACTTATCAAAGTTCTCTTGCAAACCATCCTGTTTTTCTTTAGACAAAGTTTTGTCCATCATCTTGCACAAGCCTTTTAGGGCCAACTTAGGATAAGGCAAGTGGAAGCAGATAGCCGCAAAGTCATCCATAGTCCAATCATAGCGTTTCTTGTATTCATCCCAAGTCGTTGTCAGGCAATCAAGATACTGTTGGGTCGAGTACATGCCGTTTACATAAGGAGTGCTTGAATAGTTCGGACGCCAGAAATCCATGATGTCTCGCGTTTGGGCAACGTTATCATTGTTAAAGGCCATGATGCGTGGATTTTGGGTAATCAACATCGCCACACTTCCAGCACCCTGAGTTGGCTCACCAGGAGTTCCCACACCATACTTGGCAATATCACTGGCAATGACTAGGACTTTTGATTCTGGAGAATTTTCCACATGCAATTTTGCATAATGAAGGGCAGCTGTCGCTCCATAGCAGGCTTCTTTGATTTCAAAGCTACGGGCGAAAGGCTGAATGCCTAACAAGCCGTGAACAAAGACTGCCGCTGCCTTACTCTGGTCAATCCCTGACTCGGTCGCCACGATGACCATATCGATTTCTTCTTTTTCTTTGTCTGTTAAAATAGAGTTGCTTGCACTAGCAGCCAAGGTAACAATGTCCTCAGTCAGTGGCGCAATACTAATTTCATTTAACAAGAGTCCCTTGCTAAATTTTTCGGGGTCAACTCCCCTCGCTTCTGCTAAGTCTTGTAATTTCAAGACATATTGACTGGTCGCAAAACCAATCTTATCAATACCGATTGTCATATTTACCTCTGTTTTTTCATTCATTGTAAAAAATCGTTCCATTCTATTTTATCACAAATAGGGACAAAAGAGAGAAAAAAGACTTGATTCAACAAATCAAGTCTTTGCTTTGACTGCATTAGGAAGAGATCCCTCGTTGTTTTCGGATGTAGTAATAAAGCTTTAGAATTACCGTTCCACTTGCCATTCCAATGGAAATAACGAGGGCTAACATAACCACCAAAGTCGCGCTGGCAATAGCATGGCTGTAATCTCCTGTCACAAAGAAAGCTGTCGTTCGATAGGATAAATAACCCGGCACCAAGGGGGCAAGAATGGCCAAGACAAAGACCACCGCTGGTGTCTTATAGACAATACTTAAAATCTGGCTGATGCAAGAGCCAATTACTGCTGCGATAAAGGTCGCAATAATAACATTGGTTGGTTCTTTGAGCACGAGATAAAGGAGCCAAACGCCCATTCCCAAAATACCACCAGGTAGGAGCATGGAGCGTTGAACATTCAGTACGATTAGAAAGGTGATAATGGCGAGTAAACTCGCCACTGCTTGGAGCAAAATACTTGTTAGAGTCATCTTATGTCATCAAAACCAGGGCGACAGAGGTGCCAGCCCCTAAAGCGAGGGTGATGAGCAAAGATTCAAACATCTTGCTCATACCAGAGTTGATATGGTTGGTCATGATATCCCGTACCGCATTTGTCAGAGCAATCCCTGGAACAAAGGGCATGACCGCTCCTGCTATAATCAGGTCTGCCGTCGAAGGAAATCCTGTATAGCGGGCCCAGAACTGGGCAATCAATCCGAAAACAAAGGCACCCGCAAAGGCCGTTACAAAAGGAATGCGGACAAACTTCTCTACGTAGAGAGAGAAGGCAAATCCAAATAAGGTCGCAATAGCTGCGCCAAAAGCGTCATAGACATTGCCCCCAAACATAATCGAGAAGAAAGGGGCACTGAGGGTCGCTGCTACGGTCACTTGGAACTTGGTATAAGGAAGGGCTTGATTGCCGATTTCTTTCAGCTTTTTAAAGGCTGTCGAGAGATCAATCTGCCCTCCGACAAGCTCCCGTGATACTTGGTTGACATCGCAAACTTTTTCAATGTTATAAGAGGATGAGGTTACCCGTTTCATCCGAGAAATATTGGTGTTTTCAATAGAAAAGAAAATAGCTGCGGGCATGGCAAGAACATTGCAATCCATTATTCCCTGGGAATGGGCAATACGGATCATAGTATCCTCAACCCGATGAATCTCTGAACCACTTTTCAGGAGAATGGTTCCTGCTAGCATAATCACATCAATGACGGCATTCAACTCTCTCGATTCGTCCATTTTCTCCTCCTTTTTTCTACTCCCTATATTTTATCACAAAATCTTGTGAAAAAAAATCTTTGTCATGAAATCATGACAAAGATTCGTTTAATCTCGGGAACTTTCGTGAGTTCCTTCACTATTGGATGAACTGCTAGAAGGAGTGTTCCCTTGTTGATTCCCTTGTTGGTTCCCCTGGTTTGGACTTGTAGGAGAACCCTGGTTCCCACGTTGGGCAGGATTAGAGGATGAAGTTGATGGTGGTGTTTTTGGTTTGTAAATGGAAAGTTTGATACGCGTACTTGCAAGATCAACCAGTTCTCCTGCTCTTGGCGTTTGACTTACAACAGTTCCTTCTGCCGTTCCTTCAGGAGCAGTCGATACTTCTACAACCTCAATATTTGCTTCCTTCACACCGACAATCTGAGTCAAGTTATTCTTTGTAAACTCGAGACTTGAACCGATGTAGTTCGGCATGCTGACACTAGTCACCTTCTTAGCCACTGTTAAGGTAATCGTAGTGGCTTTTGAGAGATCATAGGTCGAACCCGAAGTAGGGGTCTGTCTGAGGACGGTTCCAGGTTCGCTCTCGCTGGATTCTTCCTCTTCCATCTTGATTAGATTTTCAGGAACCTTCTTCTCCTTGAGTTCAGCTACGACATCCGTATACTTACGTCCGACATAATTGCTCAATTGGAAGGATTGCTTACCAGAAGAAACAATCAAATTGACCTTGGTTCCTTCTTTTCGGCCGCTACCAGCTTCTGGATCCGTTCGAATAACACGTCCTTCTGCTACGGTATCGCTGGCCTCTGACTTTTCTTCACCGGCTTCAAACTTGGATTTTTTAAGAGCTTCCTTAGCCTCTGCAACGGTTTGCCCAGCTACGTCAGGAATAGCAATCGTTGCTGGTGTTCTTGACAAAATCCAGACCAAAGAGGCTGCAACCAATAGAAGACTAGCCAAAAGAATCATATAGCGAGCCTTAAACTTCCGTTTCTTGGCTGGCTTTGGCGCTGGAGCCGGCTCTGCCACTGGTTGAGTTGGTTTCTTTGGCTGAGGGCGTTCTTCTTGCGCCGGAGCTTTAGGAATCGATGTCAGTGTACTTTGTGGAACTTTAGGTAAAGTCTTAGTGTCTGCCTTACTCGCATCGTCAAAGACCAGTTTCGGTTCATTCCGACGATTATAAGACAAGCTAGTTGACAAGTCCACATACATTTCTGAAACAGACTGATAACGGTCTGACAGCTTCTTAGCAGTTGCCTTGATGACAACATTTTCTAAAGCCTGAGGGACAGATGGGTTTTCAGCTATGACGGACGGAAGTGGCTTCTGGAAATGCTGGAGGGCAATCGTAACCGCACTATCCCCATCATAAGGGATATGTCCCGTAAGCATTTCATAGAAGATAATCCCCATTGCATAGATATCACTCTGGAAGGTCGCTTTAGAACCACGCGCTTGTTCAGGTGACAAATAATGAACGGAGCCTAACATTGAGTTTGTCTGGGTCAGACTGGTCTCCGCAAAGGCTACGGCAATCCCAAAGTCCGTGACCTTAGCTGTGCCGTCAGGTGTCAAGAGGATATTTTGAGGTTTCAAATCCCGGTGAACGATTCCTCGAGTATGGGCTAAGCGCATGGCCAAGAGGATTTGCCCCATAATCCGAACCGCTTCTTCGTTTGAAAGAGGATAGTGTTCTTTAATATAACGCTTGAGGTCAAGACCTGCTACGTATTCCATAGCTAGGTACTGTTGACCGTCTTCCTCACCAATATCTGTTATCCGAACGATATGAGGATGGTCCAGATCCGCCATGGCCCTCGCTTCACGCTGGAAACGTGCCACAGCAATCGGGTCCGTCTGGTAGTTGGTCCTCAGGACCTTCACTGCCACTTCTTCCCCGTCTAGGATCAAATCCTTGGCCAAGTAAACATCTGCCATGCCTCCTCGACCAATCTGCTTGACAATCCGATACCGCCCGGCAAAAATCTTGCCGATTTGGATCATTCTGCTGCCTCCTCGTTCATGTAAACAAGGGCAACCGTAATGTTGTCTAAACCTCCTGCATTGTTAGCGAAGCGAATGAGGGTTGCCGCCTTGTCTGCTAGGGAAATATCGCTAGTTACGATATCATAAATCTCACTTGCCGAAATCATATTGGTCAAACCATCACTATTGAGCAAGAGATAATCTCCTGACTCCAATGTAATCATCCCAAAATCTGGCTGGATTTCATCTTTTTGTCCGATAGACTGGGTGATGATATTCTTTTGAGGGTGAGTTTCTGCTTCTTCTGGAGTCAATTGACCAGCCTTGAGCAATTCATTGACCAAAGAATGGTCACTTGTCAACTGGTGATATTCTTCTCCACGAATCAAACCGATACGAGAATCTCCAATGTGAGCATAGATGGCTTGGTTGTCAATAAATGCAACAGCTTCTAGCGTTGTTCCCATGCCTCTGTAGGCTTCGTCCTGACCTAGTTGATGAATTTTTTGATTTTCAATCTCCAGGTAGTGGGCAAACCACTCACGAACTTCATTGACTGAGTCAATTTGGGTATCCACCCAAGCCACACCAAGGTCTGTTACCGCCATCTCACTAGCGATATTTCCTGCTCGGTGTCCTCCCATCCCGTCAGCCAAGATGATCATAGTGCGTCCTGCTCGGTTGACAAAGTGATTGACATAGTCCTGATTATTTGTCCGTTTCTGACCAACATCTGTTAATAATGCTATTTCCATTGTGTCAGTTCCTTCCTATTCTGATATCTTGCGAAATTGGCTGATAAAGAATCCATCACTTCCATACAATTCTGGAGTAATCAGGATGCAGCCATCTTTCAGGATATCTTTACATTCGTGTTCTAGTTTAACCTGCTCGAACTCGGGATGACTTTCTAAAAACGTCTCAACGACTTGAAAGTTCTCCTCAGAGACAATAGTACAGGTACTATAAGTTATTATACCACCTTTTCGTAGCGTTTGACAAACACTACCTAATATTTCCAGCTGAATTTCCTGTAAGGACTTGAAATCTGCCGTTTCTTTATTGTATTTGATGTCTGGTTTGCGACGTAAAAGTCCAATCCCAGAACAGGGAGCATCTACCAAAATCTTATCAAAAGAATCCCGACCGAAAAACTCATGCACCTTTCTGGCATCCAATTTTTGCGTTTGCACTCGATCTGCCACACCTAAACGCTCCGCATTTTCTTGGATCAAGTCCAACTTATGGTCATACAAGTCCAGAGCAGTTACCTGACCTGTAGCGAGATAAGAAGCTATATGAGCTGTTTTTCCACCCGGAGCGGCACAGGCATCCAGGACCTGCTCATCGCCTTGTAGATCAAGAGTCGGAGCAACCAGTTGACTGGACTCGTCTTGGATGGTTATAGCCCCTTCTGCGAACAAATCATGTCCTGCAAAGTGGCCTTGCTCCTTGACCAGACCAGTGGCAGCCAAAGGGGAATCAGCCGCCTCTAACATGGCTTTAATTTCCTCTTTTCGGCTCAAATCAGCTACACGGATACTGGCTTTGTTGCGCACCAAGAGACTTTTAAAGATGGCTTGTGCTCGCTCTTCACCGTATTCTTCCTTGAGCTTAGATACTAGCCAAACTGGGAGAGAATAGGCAATGGAATCACGTTTGTTTTTGCGTTTGATGCTGTCAACATCTGGCCAGCCTTCTCGCAAAATACGACGAAGGACAGCGTTGACCAATTTTTCACTGCCTTTTTTACGCGCTTTGGCTAGTTCTACCGCTTCATTGACTACAGCGTGATTAGGAATCTTATCCAGATACCGAAGTTGGTAAGCGCTCAGGAGGAGCAGGATATAGAGCCAGTTATCAAGCTTATCTCTGTCTTCGATAAAGTGGGACAGGTACCATTCTAGAGTCAGTTTTCGGGCTACCGTACCGTAGACAATCTCTGTCACCAAACCCTTATCTGCTACTGAGAGTTGACTCCCCTTGAGGTGTTTGTTTAAAGCAATATTGGAATATGCTTGGTTCATCAAAACATCCTCTAGCACTGCCAAAGCTAGACTTCTAGCCGTTTCTACTTTAGTCACCAAATCGTTCTCCTACTGTCAATGTGCGTCCCACTCCGTTGAGGAAGGAAGAAATATCCATCTTAGGCTTACCAGCTGGCTGTACTTGCTTGAGAGATAGAGCCCCTTCTGCCGTTGCGACGATCAATTCCTTCTTGCCGATTGAGAGGATCTCACCTGGAGCTCCCTGACCTTCTACTGGCAGGGCTTCATAAATCTTAAAGCGGTCGCCTTTAAGGAAAGTGTGGGCAACAGGCCATGGATTCATGCCACGTATTTGGTTGAAGAGTTGACGATTGGTTTTAGTCCAATCGAGTTTCTCTTCTTCTGGCTTAATATTTGGCGAGAAAGTGACCCGACTAGGATCTTGAGGCACAAGTTTGATCTCCCCAGCAATATAGCCAGGAAGGGTGTCCAAGAGCAAGTCACGACCAACAATCGCTAATTTCTCAAACAAGGTGCCGACATTGTCCTCATCTGTGATAGGAATGCTACGACGAGAAATCATATCTCCTGCATCCATTTCCTTAACCATCTCCATAATGGTCACACCAGCTTCCTCATCCCCTTGAATCAAGGCATAATGAATGGGTGCACCACCACGGTGTTTTGGAAGGAGGGAAGCGTGAACGTTGACCGCAAAGTTCATGCTATCAAGAAGTTTACTTGGGAGGAACTGCCCAAAAGCAGCGGTCACAATCCCATCCGCCCCTAGCTTCATAATGGCTTCCATCTCTGGGCTTCCAGATAATTTTTCAGGTTGGTAGATGGGAAGACCTGCTTCTTTGGCAGCCTGCTTGACTGGGGTTTCTTGGATGACTTTTTTACGACCGACAGCGCGATCTGGCTGGGTCACAACAGCTAGAATCTCGTAACGGTCATCTGATAACAACCCCTTCAAAACTGTTGCTGAAAAGTCGGGTGTCCCCATAAAGATTAGTTTTGTCATTTCTTCTCCTTCTTATAAAAATTGCTGCGGCTCATGGTCAATGCTGAGACGGAGCTCGCTATTTTCCCGTTCTTGAGTCAAGGCCAAAACTCGATTGAGAGTTGGTCCCAGCTCATCTTCTAAACGGTATTTAATCAAAATCTGGTAATGATAAAGGTTGTGGGTACGTGCGATGGGTTTAGGCGTTGGTCCAAGGATTTTACTAGTTTCCGATAAACCTGAGCGCAAAATTCCCATGACTTCATAGGCACGTTTGACAACCTCTTCTTCTTTCTTGTGAGAGAGGGTAATCCCAATGGTGAAATAATAAGGTGGGTAGCCAAGTTGGCGTCTGATGCCCATTTCATAAGCATAAAAGCCTTCGTAGTCCTGATCCTTGACAAAACGAATGGCATAGTGCTCAGGATTGTATGACTGGATCAAGACCTGCCCAGCCTTTTCCGCTCGACCTGCACGACCAGCCACCTGAGTTAAGAGCTGGAAGGTTCTCTCAGAAGAACGGAAATCAGGTAAGTTTAGGGCCGTATCTGCATTGAGCACACCGACTAGGGTCACATTTGGAAAATCCAAGCCCTTGGCAATCATCTGAGTTCCCAACAAGATATCTGCTTCCCCTCGGCCAAATTGGTCAAGAAGAGTTTGGTGACTGCCCTTCCTGCGGGTCGTATCCACATCCATCCGCAGAATGCGTGCCTGAGGAAAGAGCTCTGCTAGCTCATCATAGGCTTTTTGAGTCCCCGTCCCGTAGTAACGAATACTGCGACTCTGACAGTTGGGACAGATATGAGGAATTCCTTTGGAAAAGCCACAGTAATGGCAGTTCATGGTCTTGGTATCCATGTGGAGAGTCAGAGAAATATCGCAGTTGGGGCAACTATCTACCGTCCCACACTCCCGACACATAACAAAGCTAGAATAACCCCGACGGTTGAGCATGAGGACTACCTGCTCTTTTTTATCCAAGCGATCTTGGATAGCTTCTAGCAAAGGAGGGGTAAAGTTTGATGTCTCATTCTGCCCGATATAGTCCCGAAAGTCAATCACTTGAACCTCAGGAATAGTGGCTAAAGGATTGGCCCGTTGGGTCAGACGTAAGTGTTGATAGACGCCTTTTCCAGCCCGCGCACGGCTCTCTAAGCTCGGTGTTGCCGAACCAAGGACCAGGGCTGCTTGATTATACTGGGCCCGTAGAATGGCTACCTCTCTAGCATGATAACGGGGATTGCTGTCTTGTTTGTAGCTGGCTTCATGCTCTTCGTCGATAATCATGACACCTAGATTTTTCAAAGGAGCAAAGATGGCTGATCTGGCACCAACAACAACTTGGGCATCGCCACGTTCAACCTTGCGCCATTCGTCGTACTTTTCACCATTGGATAGGCCTGAGTGGAGAATGGCTACTTTCTCGCCGAAACGAGCAATAAAACGCTCCGTCATTTGTGGCGTCAGAGAAATCTCTGGCACCAGCAAAATAGCCGTCTTACCCTTATCCAAGGCTCCTTGGATAATCTGCAAGTAAACCTCAGTTTTCCCACTTCCTGTAATTCCTTGAAGGAGGAAAGGAGGCTGTTGACTGCCAATAGCACTGACAACGGCATCACGCGCCTGTCTTTGTTCAGGATTCAATTTCAAAGATTGGCTGACTTCAATGCCTTCAAAATAAGCGGCTGAGCGTTGCACTTCCTTTTGGACTATAGACACAGCACCTTGTTCCACAAAGAAGTTGACTTGCTCCCGTGAGTAGGAATCTAACAAACTAGCCAGAGGAGCGCTTTCAGGATGAGCTAGCAAATAGTCTCTCAGCTCTGCCTTTTTCTTAGCACGCGCAGAAATCTCAATCAGCTCTAGTCGAGTAGTATCAAGCTCATACCAAGACTGGGTCTTGACCTTCTTTTGATCGACTGCCTGGTATTCTAAGCGGAGCAGCCCTTTCCTGGTCAAGCGCATCATTTCTGCCTGCTTGGCAAGGTCTAGAGAAGAAAAGGCTAGCGAATCTTCTGAACCAAACAGATGCTCTCGGTCTTCCTGACTCAGACCTTCTAGAGGATAGAGAATCTTATCATAGCTGGAGTTTAAAAATCCCGGCAACATGGCTTTTAGAATGGAGATTTTGTAAGAAAAGACGGACTTGCGTAATTCCTCAGCCAACCAGAGTTGCTCTTGAGTGAGAACAGGGGAAAAGTCCAGCACCTCTGCAATCTCTTTCAAGTCCTGACCTTCCATCTCTTCATCTGACTGGGACTCCAAACCCAGCACAATTCCTTGTATCAAGCGATTGCCCTTACCGAAGGGGACATGGACCCGCATACCAACTTCCAGCATCTCTACAAATTCTTCAGGGACCTTGTAACTGTAAGGCTGGTCCGTCTGCATCAGGGGAACATCCACGATAATCTTTGCAATAGCCATCTTCTCACCTCCTTCTTGTCAGTATATTCTTGCAATAGAAAAAATAAGATTGAGTCCCCCCAACCTTAAATTTTTTCACCATCTTCTTTTTCTTTAGCAATTTGCTCTTTGATTTTCTTTTCTTCTTCTTCTTTGCGGCGTTTTTCTTCTTCGATACGGAGACGAACCGCTTCACGTTTTCCTTCTGGATCTGGGTGAATGGTTACATTTCCTGACTCGATTTCTTCCAAAGCGCGAAGAGTTGATTTTTCAGACTTAAACTCTTGAGTTGCTGGTGCACCGGCTTCTAGTTCGTGGGCGCGTTTTGCTTCCAAGATTACGAGTGAATATTTTGATGGTACCTTGTCTAGCAAGGTATCAATAGAGGGTTTTAACATCATTTGCTTGTACCTATTTCCTATAGTTTATCGAGTAGTTGGAGATTTTGGCAACATCTCCTGGTAGTGACCAATGACACGGTCCACACGGAAGTGTTCTGCTTCGATCACACGCTTGACACGTTCAGCAGCGAGGGGCACCTGATCGTTGACAATGGCATAATCATACTCACGCATGAGGGCAATTTCTTCCTTGGCTTTTTCGATTCGTTGGGCAATCACTTCAGCGCTATCTGTTCCACGACATACCAAGCGGTCTTGCAATTCATCCAAATCTGGTGGCGTTAGAAAGATAAAGACAGCATCTGGAACCTTTTTCTTAACCTGAAGAGCTCCTTGCACTTCAATCTCAAGAAAGACATCGATTCCCTTGTCCAGAGTTTCATTGACATAGGTCAGAGGAGTTCCATAGTAGTTACCGACATATTCTGCATATTCCAACATCTGACCTTGACGGATCAGCTCTTCAAACTCTTCACGAGTACGGAAGAAATAGTCCACTCCGTCCACTTCACCAGGACGTTGCGCACGCGTCGTCATCGATACAGAGTATTGAAATTGATTCTCAGAACTCTCAAAAATCTCTCTTCTAACCGTTCCTTTCCCAACTCCTGAAGGACCAGAAAAAACGATTAGCAAGCCTCGGTCTGCCATTATGTCTCCTTTAGTTAGTCTGTGAAATAAAGTAAAATTTCTCTCGGATACTGATGATAGCGTCAGTTATCCTTCTACAGTCTTTCTATCTAGTGTAACAAAAAAGCAGTAATATTTCAACTGCTCTTTCTTATTTATTTAGCATAATCTACTGCACGAAGTTCGCGGATCACGGTTACCTTGATATTTCCTGGGTAATCGAGATTGTTTTCAATTTTCTCACGAACTTTGTGAGCCAAGATTGTGACTTTGTCGTCCTTGATTTGTCCTGGATTAACCATGATACGGATTTCACGTCCTGCTTGAAGAGCAAAGCTATTTTGCACTCCTTCAAAGCCATTGGCGATTTCTTCCAAATCATGGAGACGCTTGATGTAGCTTTCAAGAGATTCACTCCGAGCACCTGGACGCGCTGCACTCAAGGCATCTGCTGCAGCAACAATCACTGCAATGACGCTTTCGGCTTCGACATCACCGTGGTGGCTAGCAATCGTATTCACCACAACTGGGTGTTCCTTGTACTTACGAGCCAATTCCGTACCAATCTCAACGTGGCTACCTTCAACCTCGCGGTCAATAGCTTTCCCGATGTCGTGAAGGAATCCAGCACGACGGGCAAGAGCTGCATTTTCACCAAGTTCACTGGCGATGATACCAGATAACTTAGCAACCTCAATCGAATGACGCAAGACATTTTGTCCATATGAAGTACGGAACTGCAAGCGTCCCATGATCTTCATCAAGTCTGGATGGAGGTTTGGCGCACCAATCTCATAGGCAGCAGCCTCACCGTATTCGCGGATCTTATTGTCAATCTCTTGACGGTTTTTCTCCACCAACTCCTCGATACGAGCTGGGTGGATACGGCCATCCTTGAGCAACATTTCCATGGTCATACGAGCAATTTCACGACGAATCGGATCAAATCCTGACAAGGTTACCACTTCTGGCGTGTCATCGATGATCACATCGACCCCTGTCAAACTTTCAAAGGTACGAATGTTTCGACCTTCGCGTCCGATAATGCGTCCCTTCATGGTATCATCTGGTAGGTGAACTGTCGAGTTTGTTGACTCTGCTACATAGTCACCAGCGATACGCTGCATAGCCTGAACCAAGATATCTTTCGCAATCTTGTCTGAACGTTCCTTGACTTCTTGCTCAGCCTCACGAATGCGGCTAGCAATTTCCTTAGTCAAGTTTTCCTCTGTCTGAGCCAAGATAATATCTCGAGCCTCAGTTTGGGAAAGGGAACCGATACGTTCAAGTTCAGCTTCTTTTTGTCTTTCGACTTCCTCTAATTGCTCTTCACGTGCATCAAGGTTTTTTGCTCTATCAGAAATACTTTGTTCTTTTTGTTCAAGTGTTTTTTCTTTGTTCGTCAAATTGTCGTCTTTGCGGTCAAGGCTCGCAGCTCTCTCCGTCAAACGACTTTCAATTTGCTTGAGCTCCTGACGTTCTGACTTAAATTCAGCGTCCACTTCTTCACGGTATTTTCTGGCTTCCTCTTTGGCCTCCAATAGTGCTTCTTTTTTAAGAGACTTGCTTTCGCTCTTGGCTTCATTTAGTAATAAATCCGCTTCGCGCTCAGCTTGTCCTCGTAAATTAGTTGCTTCTTGTTCAGCATTTAGAAGCATCAACTCTGCAGCCTCTTGAGATGATTTCATCTTAGCTGAGATGCTGACATATCCAATGACTAAACCAATGATGACGGCAAAAACAGCAATCGCAAGTGTCATGATTTCCATGTTTTTACCTCATTAAATTTGTTTATCGAATGACATACATTCCTTAATATTCTATCATAAAAAACCGATTTTCACAAACCCAAATTGAAGAGTTTTGTGTGAATTTTAGAAGAAAGTTCTGAAATCACAAAACAAACTTTCTAACTCTTAAAAATGACATTTTCATTAAAACATATAATAAGAAAGCCTACCTTTCAGTAGACTTAGTTTGTTTCTATCCTAATCGGGACTCTGCCGAAATTCTGCTCTACGATGCTTGGGTGTCCTAGTTGGTAAATCTGGTCTGCCTTTTGAATCATAGCATCCCAAGGTTCTTTGCCAATTCGGCTAACTAGATGGACCTGCCCTTTCAGAGACTTGAGGTGTTGTCTGCCTTTTTCGGTAAAGCCAAGGACATGGATGGCTTCTGGCAAGTCACTTTCTCTAGCTTGCACCAAGATATAAGTCAATAGGCGTCTGACACGCGCCTTGGTATAACGCTTGGTCGCAACCGCCTCGACCAATTCCTCCACAGACTGGGCTGTTTTGATAGCTTCCTTGATGCGCACAGCCATTTCTTGATTGACCTGATAGATCGTTGTTAAATCTGGATTTGACAAAATTTGATAGCGGAGCAAGGGAAAATAATCATCCCAACTCACCTTATTAGCATTTTCAAAGAGGGCAACAGAAGGCATAAAGCGTTCTAAAAAATCTTTGTCTGATTGGTACTGACGGAGGGCTGTCGCTGAGGCAAAGTCCACATTCTTATCCACAGAATGGTAACCAGCTCCCTGACGCTGAATCGGATGCAACTTGATGTTTCGTCCCGCAACTGCCTTTGCATAGGCCAAAGCTAGAACATGATTGGGGGTATTGCCTGAAAAATCAAGACCTACAAATTCCTTCCACATGGCTTGGGTTTTCTGAGGATAGGAGAGCGAATCAGGCAGATTTTCCACAAAATTCTCCATCTCAGCACCTTGCTCCGTGTATAGGTCAGCAATTTTCTGATAATCCAGAACTTCCTCCGTCCCAAAAGCTAGAGTATCAATACCCAATCGAGCCAAGATATCCACAGCTCCTTGACCGAAGAAATCTGCTGCCTGAACACTAACTAAAAAGGGCAATTCCACTACCAGATCCGCTCCATTTTCCAGCGCCATCTGAGCCCGAGTCCACTTGTCCACGATAGCAGGCTCTCCACGCTGCATGAAATTCCCAGACATGGCAACGATTTTCAGTCCCTCCGCCTGCTCAAGCAGGTATTTGTGGCCATTATGAAAAGGATTGAACTCCGCGATAATACCTGTGATGGTCATGATGTTCTCCTACTTCTGCGCGACAAAAAACCAACGGGTAGTGGTTTCTGTTGGTTCCTTGTCCTCAAAGTCCGCAAAGAGTTTGAAGGACTTGAAACCAGCCTGTTCCAGCAAAATATCATAGGTCAAGACTTCGTATGTTCGCTCCTCATGCACTTCATCGTGGCGACTAAAGGAACCGTCAGTCTCCTTGATAAAGAAACTCAACTCATGAACGATGGAGTGAGGAGCTTCGTCCTCATAGGTGTCCCAAAGCATGGCAAAATCTTCCGCATTTTCATGGTAGGAATAGCCTGGAAAAACCACATCCGTCTGGTAGATCGAATGCACATCAAAGATAAAAACTCCGTCTTCATTGAGGGCATTATAGACTTCCTTAAAGACGTCTCCTACCTCCACCTCATCCTGCATATAGCAGATAGAGTCCGAATAACAAGTGACAAAGTCGTATTGACCTGCCTTAGATAAATCCAGCATATTACCTTCAATAAAATCAATCTTTTGCTTGGCTGAAGTAGCTCTTTTCTCCGCAATCTTCAGCATATCTGCGCTCAAGTCAAGCCCAGTCACATCAAAACCAGCCTGAGAAAAGCGCACAGACTGGATACCTGTTCCACAAGCCAATTCCAAAAGCTTCTTTCTCTCCTTGGTCTTAGGCAAATGACGCAGAGAAAAATCCGTCCATTTATCGTATAAACTGTCATCCATGACCGCATCATAGACCGCCGCAAAGGTTTCATAAGTCGCCATATTCATGATACCAAGTCCGCCCATAATCGGAATGAAAATTAGGAGCTTGACGATGGAGCCGAGCTCCAAGGAAGGCTATCTATTTTCCGACGATTACAGGACGAGTTCAAATCCTTTCTAAGATACAAAGAGCGTTAAAAGCAAGGAGAAAATAGAAAACTTTCTGCTGTATCGTCAGATACAAAGGAAGTTACTCTTTTACTCGCAGCTTTTAGCTTGTGTTCAGTTTCGTGATGAACAAAACACAACGCTCTCACCTTTCTATCCATTTTTTTCTAAACTAAGCAAATAAAACCCGGTTGACTGCAACTGAGTTCATCCACTAGGCCAAGGCTTCTGAAATATCTACAGACTCTGCCTCATGCCATAGTTTTTCTAGGTTATAGTGGGCACGCATTTCTTCTGAGAAGATATGCACAACGACACCGCCGAGGTCTAGCAAAACCCAGCCTCCCGCTGCATCACCTTCGACATGACTGCCTTTAAAGCCTGCTTGAGCCACTTTTTCACGGATATTGTCAGCGATAGCGTCCAACTGGCGGCTATTCATCGAGCTAGTGATGACAAAGTAGTCTGTCACGCTAGTCAAATCTTGTACATCAAGTGCGAGGATATCCTCCGCACGTTTCTCATCAGCCGCTTTCACGACTAGTTCTAGTAATTCTTTTTCGTTCATTTAGTCCTCTTTCAAATAGTGAACAAAGGCGTTATAGGTTTCAAGGGTTTGGGGATAGATGGGAAATCCCTGATGAGCCAAATGCTCCACAGTTCGTGCCGTTTCATAGGCCACAGCTTTATTGAGCGATAGCTCAGCAATTTCACGCGCCACATCCACACCTGGAAAGGCGCGGTTATGCTCGATATAATCTGCGACGTAGATGACTTTATCTAGATCGGTCATCTGACCAGCCCCGACTGTATGGATTTCAATAGCTCGCAGGATTTCAGAGTCTTGCAAATCCAAGTCCTCCTGAATCTTGTAAATTCCAACCATCCCATGCCAGACATTATTGCCCCAGTTTTTGAGGTCAGGGTTTAGCTGATAACGGTCAATCAAGTCTAGAAATTCCTGATCTGACAGCTTTTTAGCATAATCATGAAGGAGCCCCGCTAAACCTGCCTTCTCAGCATCGACTCCGAATCTCTCCGCTAGCTCTATAGCTGCACGCTCCACCCCCAAACAATGGGTTAACCGTTTTTCAGGCAGAAGCTCCGCCATTTTTTCCAACAAAACCTCACGGGAACAGTTGATATAGTCTTGGTATGCCATCAGTAGAGCCTCTCCTTCTCGATATAGTCTAGCACTGGCTGAGGTAGGAGAAAGTTAGGCTTCCGACCTTGGGCAATGAAGTCACGCACCATGCTGGACGAGATGTCCATGAGAGGCACATCCACCCAGATAACAGGATAGGAAGTCCCTGCCTTGTAGCGCGGACGCTGAACTCCAACAAACTGAACCATGTCGACCAGCTCATCAATTCGGTACCATTTAGGCAGATAGTCCACCATATCAGCCCCGATGATGAAGTAATAATCCGTGTCAGGATGTTGCTCTGTCAAAATCTTCATGGTGTCGTAGGTGTAGGAAATGCCCTTGCGCTCCAGCTCGATAGTTTCAATAGCTAGACCTTCAATCCCTTCGATAGCTAACTCAAGCATCTTGAGACGATGATGCTCAGGGATGGTTTCCTTTTTATCCACATGAGGTGGTTGGTATTCGGGCATAAGCAGGACCTGGTCCAGTCCTAACTGTTGTCGTACTTGGTCCGCCACAACAAGATGGGCATTATGAACAGGGTTAAAATTTCCCCCTAGAATCCCGACTTGTTTGCGTTTTTTCTCCTTGATTTCTGGCTCCAACTCTACCTTGGTAAAGGGAGTCAATAATTCGATTGCCATAGGCTCGTCTTCCTTTAATTCTCTGTAAAAACAGTTGTTTGGAGTAGGTTTTAGATTTCTTTGACTTTTTTAGAAATCTTGCGATTTTCTTTCTTGCTGGATTGCTTAAACAAAATCAAGATGCGTCCGATTTTTTGGACAGTATCCACACCGATTTCTTCTTCCAAGATTTCAGCTACTTCGTGGATGTTTTCATCTGTGTTTTGCAAGAGCGTGACTTTAATCAATTCGCGGGCGTCAAGAGCTTGACGGACGCTGGTTTTGATTTGGTCGTTGAGACCATTTTTCCCGATTTGGATGATGGGTTTGAGGGTGTGTGCCTGGCTGTTGAGGAAGGCACGTTGTTTTGAGGTTAATGACATAATTTCTTTAAAAGAGTTTCTTTTAATACTTTTCTGAAGTGGTGACGGACGTCAGCAAAGTCCTTCGGACTTTCATGACTAAAATTTGAGTCTAAGGTCTCAAATTTTCCGCAGTTGGTACAATCACTTGTACCAACTGACACCACAGCGAAAAGTATTCTCTACGGGCTCGCAGGACTCGCCCGAATCTAGATAACTCTCTCCTTTCTGTGTTTAAATAATGGCTTTTCGTGTGACGACTGCGACGCCTTCTGGTGCCCAGACAGCGACTTTTGCAGTGCCTGTTACGCGGATCCAGCCTAGGCCTGAGATGACCAGGTCTGTCTTGTCCTTAATGGTAAATACATGCTGGACTAATTTTGGGAAATCTTCTTTTTCCTTGCTATTTGGTGGTGTCAGAAGGGTTCCAAGGTGTTTGTCATAAAAGGCACTAGCGCCTTCTAGCTTGGTACGATGGAGTTTGAGTTCATTGTCAAAGAAGGCTGTAAAACCTTGCTTTTCTCCTGCAATAAAGTCAAAGCGTCCGAGACCACCTAGAAACAGGGTTTGTTCAGGATTGAGCTGATAGGTTTTGGGCTTGATTTCCTTTTTAGGGCTGACATACTTGAGGTTTTTAGCTGTCAAGTAGTGAGCCATCTGGTGGCGATGAATGATCCCCGGTGTATCGTAGATATAAGATCCGTCGTCAAGCGGGATCTCAATCTTGTCCAAGGTTGTCCCTGGGAAGCGCGAAGTCGTGATGACATTCTGGTCACCTGTTATTTCTTGAATAATGGCATTGATGAGGGTTGATTTTCCAACGTTGGTCACGCCAACCACATAGACATCACGGCCCTTACGGTAGTGTTCAATCTTATCAATGACTTCCTTAATGGCATGCTTGTTTTGGGCTGAAGTCAGGACGACATCAACAGGACGAAGACCTTCTTCGTGGGCACGTTCCATGAGCCACTGGCTAATCTTGCCCGGTTTAACAGACTTGGGCAGGATATCTTTTTTATTTCCAACCAAGAGGACATCATTGCCCGATACAAAGCGTGGCAAGCCTGGGATGACAGAGCCATTAAAGTCAAAGATATCAATGACATTGACTACCAAGGCATCACTATCTCCCACTTCGTGCAAGAGTTTGAGGAAATCATCGTCCGTCAACTGGACATCTGTGATTTCATTGTAGTGGCGGAGACGGAAACAGCGTTGACAATAAACTTCTCCAGTCTCCAACCCTTTTTCAAGTGCCGACTGGGGAGTGAAACCAAGACCAGCCTTGTCTGTCGTCTGAATGGTTGCTCCACAACCAATACAGAAAATTTCTTCCATAGTTAAATTCCTTTTTTATATGTAATCGGCCCGTACTTTTCAGTAATTTTACGCATGACACGGCGCTCGCGAGCTCGGTTAATCTGCGTTTTGATGGAGTCGTGTTGGACCAAGGGCTTGACTAAGATCGAGCGAATACCTGCACGGTGGGCTGCACGAATATCCGTCATGAGTTGGTCGCCGACCATGACCACTTCATTTTTCTCATAGTGGAATTCCTTCATGGCACGGTCAATCCCAAATGTGAAAGGCTTCAAGGCCCAATAAACGTAGTCAATTCCAAATTTCTCAACTGCACGTTGGACCCGTTTTTTGGTGTTATTTGAGACTACGATGATGCGAATGCCCGCGTCCCGAAGGTCATGTAGCCATTGCTTCATCTCTGGCGTCCCATCAGGGTTGTTCCAAGCAATGAGGGTATTGTCCAGATCGACCAAAACAGCCTTGATTCCCTGCGCTTGCAGGCTTGGGACTGTCAGATCATAAACTGCTTCCACAGCAAAATCTGGCATATAATTTTCAATCGCCATTCTGGCTCCTTTTCTTTTTAATTTCTAGCAATATTCTTTAAATATTGGGCTAAGACCACCCATAAAATGAGACTAGCTATCAAAATATAAATCCAAGCATTTGGTTCATCTGCAAACGGTAAAGGAACATTCATTCCGAAGAATCCTGTAATAACCGCAAGGATAGCTAGCAAGACTGAGATAATGGTCAAAGTTGTCAAATTATCATTTAGATTATTATTTAGGATGTTGTTGTAAGAGGCTGAGAGTTGTTGCAAAACTTGAGAAATCAAGTCTGTCATCGAAACCAACTGATGAGCTTCAATCATGGCATCGTCAAACTGCTCTCTTTCTACCTCATTAAAATTGCGATAAAGAGCATGCCCTTGGATGTGTTCCAAGAGGAGACGATTTTGTTTGGCAGCTGCTGTCAGGTAAACCATACCAGTTTCCAAGTCAGAGAGGGCAAAGAGATTTTTTTTAGTTGTTTTCTGACGAAGAAGTGCACTGATTTCATCCTTACTTTTATCCATCTCTTCAATCACTGGATAATAAGCATTGCTGATAATCTCTAAACTGGCAAAAAGAAATTTGTAGATTGAAACAACTTCATGGCTTTCAAGGTAGGATGCCATTCGTTTAATCACATAACTATTCTTGTGATTGCTAATTGTGATCAGCCGTTGTTTTTCAACGATAAAGGTCATCGGAATCGCTTCATAATATTCTTTGTCTTTTTCTAAGTCAAGAACATTATAAATGAAGGTGACCGTTCCCGTTTCACGGTGATAGTCCATGTGGGCACGCTCATTTCTATCCAGAGCATACTCGATAGTTTCCTCGTCCAATCCATAGACATCCGAAAGGTCTTCCATGTTTTTAATCTTGTCCACATCAAGGTCTATCCACGTACAATCGTGACCTAATTTTTTCTCTACAAATAGCATACTCTCTCCTTTACCAAACTCCTTCTATTGTACCATAAATCTACTAAAGTAGCCGGCCTATTCAGTACGAGATAGATTGCTGACGACGGTAATATTACGATTGGGAACAAAGTGAAGGGCTTGATCGTCACCTCGCAGTTGCGTTGTACGGATCCCTACGCTAACGACCTTTCCAGAAACGGTAATCGGTCCATTTGTGAGAACGACTTCATCACCCACATCAAGCTGGCGTTCAAAAAGAATGAAGAAACCATTGATGACATCGGATAGAAAGCCTTGCGCCCCCATACCAATAGCCACCCCAGCAATCCCCGCACCGGCAAGAAGGCTCGAAACTGGTAGTCCTAAAATAGACAGGATGCAATAGACCAAGAAGAAATAAAGAATGTAGTTAAAGACATTCTCCAGCAAACGAGAAATGGTCTTTTGTCTGCCTGCATCTCGATTTGAAAATTTAAGTGAGGGCTTAACAATCTTTCGTACAGTCGCATGAAGCAACTTTTTAGCTATATAAAATAGTAAAAACAAAATCAAAAGAGAAATCACCTTGGTTAAGAGATTCTCTAACATGGTTGTTAAATCAAGTTTATCAAAATAGCGTTGAAAAAAATCTTGCATATAAAACTCCTTTTCCCTATTATACCATAAAATCGCCCTTCTCTTTTCTTTCATAATTATTCAATTATCGGCCCTATTTTCAAAATATCACTTGCCTCTATAGCATATTTATACTATAATTATAAACAATACATTTTGAAGGAGACTGCTATGAAACGAATCATTAGAGCCTGGACCAAGGCAAGCCTCATCAAACGAATCCTTATTGGAATGATTTTGGGAGCTACCTTAGGGATGCTCTTTCCAAACCTTACAGGAATAGGCCTGCTTGGAGACCTCTTTGTAGGCGGACTGAAAGCCATCGCTCCTATTTTGGTTTTTGCCCTTGTTGCCAATGCCCTTTCCCAACACCAAAAGGGACAAAATACCAATATGAAGACGGTTATTTTCCTATACTTGCTCGGAACCTTTGCTGCTGCATTGGTAGCCGTTCTAGCTAGTTTCTTACTGCCTGTGCAAATCACCCTGACCAGCGCAAATACAGAAGTTGCTGCTCCTGACGGTATCGGTCAAGTCCTCAGCAATCTCCTACTCAAACTGGTGGACAATCCCTTAAATGCCATTGTTGAAGCCAACTATATTGGGATTCTCTCTTGGGCAGTTATCTTTGGCTTAGCTATGAGAGAGGCAAGTAAACACAGTAAAGAATTACTGAGAACCATGGCAGATGTCACCTCTAAAATCGTAGAATGGATTATCAACCTAGCTCCCTTTGGGATTTTAGGCTTGGTTTTCAAGACCATCTCTGACAAGGGCATTGCCAGCCTGGCTAACTACGGTGTCCTCCTAGGGCTCTTGATTGCTACCATGGCCTTTGTTGTTCTCATCATCAACCCGCTCATCGCCTTTCTCTTTATGAGGAAAAATCCCTATCCCCTTGTTTTGAAATGTCTACGTGTCAGTGGTATTACAGCCTTTTTCACTCGTAGCTCTGCCGCCAATATCCCTGTCAATATGAAACTCTGCCAAGACTTGGGACTGAATTCTGACACCTACTCTATCTCCATCCCGCTTGGTTCGACCATCAATATGGCAGGCGCTGCTGTTACCATAAATATCCTGACCCTGGCTGCCGTCAACACACTCGGAATCTCGGTAGACTTTGGGACAGCATTTGTGCTCAGTGTCGTGGCTGCCATTTCTGCCTGCGGTGCCTCTGGAATCGCTGGGGGATCCCTTCTCCTCATTCCTGTGGCTTGTAGCCTCTTTGGGATTTCCAACGACTTGGCTATGCAGGTTGTCGGAGTCGGATTTGTGATTGGGGTCGTGCAAGACTCCTGTGAAACAGCCCTGAACTCTTCAACAGATGTCCTCTTTACAGCGGTTGCCGAGTATGCTACAAACCGAAAACTTCGCCCTTAGTCTCTGACTCCTCGTTAAACACTTGATTCTATTAGTTTAGGAAATTTTCATGTCTCTCACTCAACGCACGACCAAACTGGTCTTAGCGACCTGTCTCGCTTGTTTTCTCGCTTATTTTTTAGATTTATCATCAGCAGTTTCAGCTGGAATCATCGCTCTCTTAAGCCTCTCCGACACGCGCAGAAGCACGCTGAAATTAGCACGCAACCGCCTCTTTTCCATGCTCCTAGCGCTCGCTATCGGTGTTCTATCCTTTCAGCTGATGGGCTTTCACATCTGGAGTCTGGGCCTATACCTAGCTCTCTATGTGCCTCTTGCTTACAAAATGGGCTGGGAAATCGGCATCACTCCTAGCAGTGTCTTAGTCAGTCATCTCTTGGTACAGGAGTCTACCTCCCCAGAGCTCTTGCTTAATGAAGTACTCCTCTTTCTCATCGGGACAAGCTTTGCTCTGTTGGTCAACCTTTATATGCCCTCTCGTGAGAAAGCCATCCAAAGCTACCACCTTCAGGTCGAGGAAAAGTTAAAAGACATCCTGCTTCGTTTTAAATACTATCTGTCAAGAGGAGACGGACGCAATCAAGCCCAACTCGTTGACGAATTAGATAGTCTTCTTGAGGAAGCTCTCAAACTGGTTTATTTGGATCACTCGGACCATCTCTTTCACCAGACGGACTACCACATCCACTACTTTGAGATGAGACAGCGACAAAGTCGCATCCTGCGAAATATGGCCCAGCAGATTAATACCTGTCATCTGGCCGCCAGTGAGAGTTTGATCTTGGCACAGCTCTTTTCTAAGATTGCTGCCCAGCTAAGTCAGACCAATCCTGCTCATGACCTACTTGATGACATCGAACGCTATCTGCAAGTCTTCCGCAATCGGAGTCTCCCTAAAACACGTGAGGAGTTTGAAACCCGTGCTACCCTCTTGCAGCTACTACGCGAAGCCGAAACCTTTATCCAGGTTAAGGTCGATTTTTACCGAAAATATAAAATCTAACAAAAAGCAACGGAGAGATTATTCCGTTGCTTTTTCTATTAAAATCTATAATTAAATTATCTTATCTTATGATTCAAACTATATTGTGTACTCTATCTATTATGTATTCAATTTGGTTGATTGTAATACTAGAGGATTTATGCAATCCGCTATAGCGATTTCTGTCACTTTACACTACGACACGGAGTTTGGCAAATCGATTCTATTTGCCAAAAGTAGTTAGTAAGTCAGTTAGAATAACCTTACCATCGGACTGTTACGACGTAAAGTTTTACGAATCGATAATATTCGTAAAACTTTACTAGTGGAGCGCCTAGCCAAGTTCCATAAAAACTTGGCGTTAGTTACTTAGATTGTTACACAATCAAGTAACTTTGGCGATTTACATCTTTTCCTCCAACTCTACATCTGGATACTTGTCGGCAAACCAGCGGAGGGCAAAGTCATTTTCAAAGAGGAAGACTGGTTGGTCGAAACGGTCTTTGGCCAAGATATTGCGGCTTGAGGACATCCGCTCATCCAAGTCCTCAGGCTTGATCCAACGAACGGTCTTTTTACCCATTGGGCTCATGACCACTTCTGCATTGTATTCGCCTTCCATGCGGTGTTTAAAGACTTCAAACTGGAGTTGACCAACAGCACCTAGCATGTACTCGCCTGTTTGGTAATTCTTGTAAAGCTGAATGGCTCCTTCTTGCACCAATTGCTCAATCCCCTTATAGAAGGATTTTTGTTTCATAACGTTCTTAGCAGAAACTTTCATGAAAATCTCAGGTGTAAAGGTTGGAAGGGGTTCAAATTCAAACTTGTTTTTTCCAACCGTCAAGGTGTCTCCAACCTGATAAGTACCGGTATCGTAAACCCCGATGATATCACCTGCTACGGCATTGGTCACATTCTCACGACTTTCTGCCATAAACTGGGTGACATTAGAAAGCTTGGCAGTCTTCCCAGTACGAGGCAGATTGACACTCATCCCTCGCTCAAACTCACCTGATACGATACGGACAAAGGCAATGCGGTCACGGTGACGAGGGTCCATGTTGGCTTGGATTTTAAAGACAAATCCTGAGAAATCCTTGTCATAAGGATCCACAATTTCGCCATCTGTTTTCTTGTGCCCATGTGGTTCTGGAGCAAACTTAAGGAAGGTCTCAAGGAAGGTCTGCACCCCAAAGTTAGTCAGGGCTGAACCAAAGAAGACCGGAGTCAGTTCTCCTGCAAGAATAGCTTCTTCTGAAAATTCATTTCCTGCCTCTTGCAACAGTTCGATGTCGTCCTTAACCTGAGCGTAGAAAGGATTGCTTCCAAAGAGCTTGTCCCCTTCTTCCAGACTGGCAAAACGCTCATCCCCTTTATAAAGCTCCAAACGTTGATTATAGAGGTCATACAAGCCTTCGAAGGCTTTCCCCATCCCGATTGGCCAGTTCATAGGATAGCTCGCAATACCAAGGACTTCTTCTAGCTCTTGCAAGAGGTCCAGTGGCTCACGACCGTCACGGTCCAGCTTGTTCATAAAGGTAAAGACTGGAATGCCACGGTGCTTCACAACCTCAAACAATTTCTTGGTTTGGGCCTCGATACCCTTGGCAGAGTCCACGACCATGACCGCAGCATCCACTGCCATCAAGGTCCGATAAGTATCTTCTGAGAAGTCCTCGTGCCCTGGTGTGTCGAGGATGTTCACGCGCTTACCATCATAGTCAAATTGCATAACAGATGACGTGACCGAAATCCCACGTTGTTTCTCGATATCCATCCAGTCAGACTTGGCAAAAGTCCCTGTTTTCTTCCCTTTAACCGTACCAGCCTCACGAATCTCGCCCCCAAAGTAGAGCAACTGCTCAGTGATGGTTGTTTTCCCGGCGTCCGGGTGAGAGATGATGGCAAAGGTACGGCGTTTCTTGATTTCTTCTTGAATAGTCATAAGTTCTCTTTCTTTGATTTTCTATTTTTAGTTGTTTCAGTAGCTAAGAATGATGTTTACATTGGATTTTACCATTCCTTTCAACTCTCCATTATAGCGGATTTTGGGGAGTTTTTCAATTGCTCATCCGATGAAAAGGCAAGCTAGAGCACAGATTGCACCTGATTTCTCTTTTTCCAACGTTTCTTGAACAAGATATCAAAGAGAACCAGAGCCAGCGAGAGGATGACGGACACAAGAAGGTACTTTAGCCATAGAGGAGCATTCGAGATAAACGGGGTATCTCTTAACAAACCATAATTTCCACCCGTCACCTGATTAACCCCAACTAGAAAGAGATTGAGGATAAAGGTATAGGCTACAATCATATATTTCTTGAGCAAGGTCTTATCATAGTGATTCATCAAGTAAACCAAGGAATTCACTAGAAGGGCATAGTGCCCAATCAAAAATGAAAAACTGGTGATATGGGGGAAATCATAGGGGTCAAAAACAGGGTAAACCAAAGCAAATACCGCTCCACTTGCTCCTAAGAGAGCAAAATATTGCTTGCTCCGCCATTTATCTGGCAAGAAAACCACCGCAAACATAGCCAAACGGCAATGGTAAAACGGAAGGCTATTAGAAAAGGGAATCCCAAAGCCAACATACCAACTATATAGGGCTAGCAACTGGAGGATCTGAATCCCCTTAAACAAGCGGACAAATTTCGGATTTTTGTGATAAGCAAGTGCTCCATAAATGCAAAGCACTAAGAGAAGCATCATAATCCCATACCAAAAGAGTGGAATGGGAGGAGGAACCGTTTGAGATCTGGTGATAAATTGATGGAACATATTTCTATCCTAACCCTTATTTTCTCTATTCTCTAGTTTAACCATTATAGCGAATTAAAAGCGATTTTTCAATTTCTATTTCTTTTCAGTTTGGCTCCCTTATTTATAGGAAAATATGGTAAAATAGAACAGACTAAAAATCATCATTTCACGAAAGGATGCAAGATGAAAATTACGCAAGAAGAGGTAACACACGTTGCCAATCTTTCAAAATTAAAATTCTCTGAAGAAGAAACTGCTGCCTTTGCGACAACCTTGTCTAAAATTGTTGACATGGTTGAATTGCTGGGCGAAGTCGACACAACTGGTGTCGCACCTACTACAACCATGGCTGACCGCAAGACCGTACTCCGCCCTGATGTGGCCGAAGAAGGAACAGACCGTGACCGCTTGTTTAAAAACGTACCTGAAAAAGAAAACTACTATATCAAGGTACCAGCTATCCTAGATGATGGAGGAGATGCCTAATGACTTTTAATAACAAAACGATTGAAGACTTGCACAACCTCCTTATCTCTAAGGAAATTTCAGCAACTGAATTGACCCAAGCCACGCTTGAAGATATCAAGTCTCGCGAGAAAGCTATCAATGCTTTTGTCACTATCGCTGAAGAACAAGCCCTTGCTCAAGCTAAGGCTATTGATGAAGCTGGAATTGACGTAGACAATGTTCTTTCAGGAATTCCACTGGCAGTTAAGGATAATATCTCTACTGACGGTATCCTCACAACCGCTGCCTCAAAAATGCTCTACAACTACGAGCCTATCTTTGATGCGACAGCCGTTGCCAATGCAAAAGCCAAGGGCATAATTGTTGTCGGAAAGACCAACATGGACGAGTTTGCCATGGGTGGTTCTGGTGAGACTTCTCATTACGGTGCCACTAAAAATGCTTGGGACCACAGCAAGGTTCCTGGTGGTTCATCAAGTGGTTCTGCTGCAGCTGTAGCGTCAGGGCAAGTCCGCTTGTCACTCGGTTCTGATACTGGTGGTTCCATCCGCCAACCTGCCGCCTTCAACGGGATTGTTGGTCTCAAACCAACCTACGGAACAGTTTCACGTTTCGGTCTCATTGCCTTCGGTAGCTCATTAGACCAGATTGGACCTTTTGCACCAACTGTTAAAGAAAATGCCCTCTTGCTCAATGCGATTGCCAGCGAAGATGCTAAAGACTCTACTTCTGCTCCTGTCCGCATTGCCGACTTTACTTCAAAAATTGGTCAAGACATCAAGGGAATGAAAATTGCTTTGCCTAAGGAATACCTTGGTGAAGGGATTGACCCAGAGGTTAAGGAAACCATTCTGAATGCAGCCAAACACTTTGAAAAACTTGGTGCCAGCGTCGAAGAAGTCAGCCTTCCTCACTCAAAATACGGTGTTGCCGTTTACTACATCATTGCTTCCTCAGAAGCTTCATCAAACTTGCAACGCTTTGACGGTATCCGTTACGGCTACCGTGCAGAGGATGCGACGAATCTTGACGAAATCTATGTAAACAGCCGTAGCCAAGGTTTCGGTGAAGAAGTGAAACGCCGTATCATGCTAGGTACTTTCAGTCTTTCATCAGGTTACTACGATGCCTACTACAAGAAAGCTGGTCAGGTCCGTACCCTCATCATCCAAGATTTCGAAAACGTCTTTGCGGATTACGACTTGATTTTGGGACCAACTGCTCCAAGCGTTGCCTATGACTTGGACTCCCTCAACCATGACCCCGTTGCCATGTACTTGGCTGACCTTTTGACCATCCCCGTCAACTTGGCTGGTCTCCCAGGAATTTCAATTCCTGCTGGATTCTCTCAAGGTCTACCTGTAGGTCTCCAATTGATTGGTCCTAAGTACTCTGAGGAAACCATTTACCAAGTTGCTGCTGCCTTTGAAGCAACAACAGACTACCACAAACAACAACCCGTGATTTTTGGAGGTGACAACTAATGAACTTTGAAACAGTCATTGGACTTGAAGTCCACGTAGAGCTCAACACCAATTCAAAAATCTTCTCACCTACTTCTGCCCACTTTGGAAATGACCAAAATGCCAACACCAACGTGATTGACTGGTCTTTCCCAGGAGTACTTCCGGTTCTCAATAAAGGTGTTGTCGATGCTGGTATCAAGGCCGCTCTTGCCCTCAACATGGACATCCACAAAAAGATGCACTTTGACCGCAAGAACTACTTCTATCCTGATAATCCAAAAGCCTACCAAATTTCTCAGTTTGATGAGCCAATCGGCTATAACGGCTGGATTGAAGTCGAGCTAGAAGATGGTACAACCAAGAAAATCGGTATCGAGCGTGCTCACCTAGAAGAAGACGCTGGTAAAAACATCCACGGTACAGATGGCTACTCTTATGTTGACCTCAACCGCCAAGGGGTGCCTTTGATTGAGATTGTATCTGAAGCCGACATGCGTTCCCCAGAAGAAGCCTATGCTTATCTAACAGCCCTAAAGGAAGTCATCCAGTACGCTGGCATTTCTGACGTTAAGATGGAAGAAGGTTCCATGCGTGTGGATGCCAATATCTCCCTTCGTCCTTATGGTCAAGAAAAATTCGGTACCAAGACTGAGTTGAAAAACCTCAACTCCTTCTCTAACGTCCGTAAGGGGCTTGAGTACGAAGTCCAACGTCAAGCCGAAATCCTTCGCTCAGGTGGTCAAATTCGCCAAGAAACACGCCGTTACGATGAAGCTAACAAGGCAACTATCCTCATGCGTGTCAAAGAAGGTGCTGCAGACTACCGCTACTTCCCAGAACCAGACCTACCCCTCTTTGAAATCTCAGATGAGTGGATTGAGGAAATGCGAACAGAATTGCCAGAGTTTCCAAAAGAACGCCGTGCGCGCTACGTATCTGACCTTGGCTTGTCAGACTATGACGCTAGCCAGTTGACGGCAAACAAAGTCACTTCTGACTTCTTTGAGAAAGCTGTTGCCCTCGGTGGCGATGCCAAACAAGTCTCTAACTGGCTCCAAGGTGAAGTTGCTCAGTTCTTGAACGCCGAAGGCAACACACTGGAACAAATCGAATTGACACCAGAAAACTTGGTAGAAATGATTGCCATCATCGAAGACGGTACTATCTCATCTAAAATTGCCAAGAAAGTCTTTGTTCATCTGGCTAAAAATGGTGGTGGTGCGCGTGAATACGTGGAAAAAGCAGGCTTGGTGCAAATCTCTGATCCAGATGTCTTGATCCCAATCATCCACCAAGTCTTTGCGGATAACGAAGCTGCCGTTGCCGACTTCAAGTCAGGCAAACGCAACGCAGACAAGGCCTTCACAGGATTCCTTATGAAGGCAACCAAAGGCCAAGCCAACCCACAAGTTGCCCTTAAACTCCTTGCGCAGGAATTGGCGAAGTTGAAAGAAAGTGAGTAATTCTCTAGTAGCCACCCAGTAGTCTAGACAGCTACCTTTTCAATCATATAGTTAGGAGACACATGAAAAAGTTTTACGCTCTTTTAATGACCTGTTTATTACTTGTTTTTCTATCCGTGCCTCAAATCGTTGATGCGGGTGTCGGACATTCCAGAAGTGGAGGGAGTAGCCGCAGTAGCTCCAGAAGTAGCAGCCGCTCAAGTGGAGGTGGAAGTCGTTCTGGTGGCTCATCCTACCACTACTACCGCTCTGGATATGGATCATCCTCTGACAGTTCTGCTAGCTCTCCCTATCTAGGATTTATGTTCATATTAGTCGGAGGAATCATACTAGTTGTTATCGTCAAATCCTTGCAGAATAAGTCTGGAGATTCGAATTCAACCTACACTAGTAATGATTATCAAACGCTCCATCGTCGAGTTGAACACAACACACTGGCCATTAGTCGTTTGAAATACGGAGATCCAAACTTTGACGCGGAAGCCTTCACATCTTGGGTTAAGGAAGTCTACCTTAAATTGCAGGTTGCCTGGACTGAGAAAAATTGGAACTCTGTCCGCGCTTTGGAAAGTACCAGTCTCTACTCTCAACATAGCACCCAACTCGAAGACCATATTCGTGCTAAAACAACCAATGTTTTAGAGAAAGTTTGTATCGAAAATGTTCGCATCAAGGAATTCATTGAAAATCCTGACGGAAACGACACCTTAGTGGTGATCCTGTCATCTACCTTGCGTGACTATGTCATTGATGATGAGACTCGCCGTGTCCTTGAAGGAGATCCTAAAAAAGATCTCTTCACCGTGTATCAATTGAACTTTATCCGTCAACACGGTAGCCAAACGCAAGCAGTCAATCCAGACGAAGTTGTGAGCGACCAGTGTCCAAACTGTGGCGCCCCATTGAAAATCTCTGCAGTTAGCGAGTGCGACTACTGTGGTGCCAATCTCTCTCGCAGTCCAAACCAATGGGTACTCGATACCTATGATGTTGTGGATGAAGACGAGCTTTATAATTAGGAGGAATTATGGGATTTATACGTGCAGCCTTATCAGCAGGCTTAAATAGTTTTAATGATAGTAAATTCAAGGAAGCCATTGTCCTTCCAGATAGTGTCTCTGGCGATGCTTTGGCCGTCAAGGGACAATTACTCACAAAAGACCCAGATGGACGTTCTCGTCACAGCAATCAAAATACAGGCCTTTTGTCAGATGGTAGTGTGGTTATCGTTCCCCAAGGTTATACCGCTGTTTTGGTAAACAATGGTACCTTCCTTGGTGAGATCCTCGAAGCTGGTAGCCACGAATGGCAAGCTGGTGATAACGCCTGGCTCCTTGAAAAAGGTGGTTTAAAAGGCAGTTGGGAAAACTTTAAAAACCGTTTCTCTTTTGGTGGACAAGTCATCACCCAACAAGAAATTATCTTTATCCGCATGCAACCCATCGCGGGCAATAAGTTCGGCACACAAAATGCGGTCGAATACTTCAGTGAACGTTACCAACAACTGCTCAACATCCGTTTCTATGGCTTGTTTGATGTAAAAATAGCTGATCCAGTCCTCTTCTACGTGAGTTCTGTTAGCCGTCAAATTACTGACGGACAGCCATTTACTCTCCAAGATGTAGCTCAAGGAACGCTCCGTCAAAATATCGCACCGAAAATCGCGATTGCCATCGCCAAATATACCAATGAGAACAAGGTTGATATCTATAGCCTTAATGCCAACCAAGACACCTTTAACGAACTCGCTAAACAAGAGGTCAACAAGGTTTGGACAGGCCTCTACGGAATTGAAGCAACTAATATCTTGCTTGAAGACCTCAGCTACGACCAAGAAAGTCTTGATATCGTTCGCAAGCTTGATAGTGAGCTCGTGGCAATGAAGTACAACACGATTGAAATCGAAGAACGCCGTGCTCGAAACGAAGCGCTTATTGCTGCAGCTGCCAATGAGGGGAACGGCAATGGGATGAACATGTTTATGGGCATGAATCTTGGCCAAACTCTGGGTGGTCAACTAAGCCAACAAGTTCAAAATCAAGCACCGGCTCAAAACACTGGGCAAACTGCCAGCAAGAATTTTTACATCGAAGTCGATGGAAAATACGTCCTCGTTACCAAAGACGAAGATGGAAATATCGTACCAGTCAACTAATTAAGCTCCTTCTGACATTTGAGTAATGTTGTCTTTTATGGTACAATAAAGAGTAAATTATTTTATTAAAGAGGTAAAAACATGATTGAAGCAAGTAAATTAAAGGCTGGTATGACCTTTGAAACAGCTGACGGAAAATTGATCCGCGTTTTGGAAGCTAGTCACCACAAACCAGGTAAAGGAAACACAATCATGCGTATGAAATTACGTGATGTCCGTACTGGTTCTACATTTGACACAAGCTACCGTCCAGAGGAAAAATTTGAACAAGCCATCATCGAGACTGTCCCAGCTCAATACTTGTACAAAATGGATGACACAGCCTACTTCATGAACACAGAAACTTACGACCAATACGAAATTCCTGTAGTCAACGTTGAAAACGAATTGCTTTACATCCTTGAAAACTCTGATGTGAAGATCCAATTCTACGGAACTGAAGTGATTGGTGTTACCGTTCCTACTACTGTCGAATTGACAGTTGCAGAAACTCAACCATCTATCAAAGGTGCTACTGTTACAGGTTCTGGTAAACCAGCAACGATGGAAACTGGACTTGTCGTAAACGTTCCAGACTTCATCGAAGCAGGACAAAAACTCGTTATCAACACTGCAGAAGGAACTTACGTTTCTCGTGCCTAATCTCTAGAAAGAGGTCATTCTATGGGAATTGAAGAACAACTTGGCGAAATCGTTATCGCCCCACGTGTACTTGAAAAAATCATTGCTATTGCTACTGCAAAAGTAGAGGGTGTACACTCTTTTTCAAATAAATCAGTATCTGACACCCTTTCAAAACTTTCTCTTGGCCGTGGCGTTTATCTAAAAAACGTGGATGAAGAACTCACAGCTGATATCTACCTCTACCTTGAGTACGGAGTAAAAGTTCCTAAGGTAGCTGTTGCTATCCAGAAAGCTGTTAAAGATGCCGTCCGCAATATGGCTGATGTAGAACTCGCTGCTATCAATATTCACGTTGCAGGTATCGTTCCAGATAAAACACCAAAACCAGAATTGAAAGATCTATTTGACGAGGACTTCCTCAATGACTAGTCCACTATTAGAATCTAGACGCCAACTCCGTAAATGCGCTTTTCAAGCTCTCATGAGCCTTGAATTCGGTACGGACGTCGAAACTGCTTGTCGTTTCGCCTATACTCATGATCGTGAAGATACGGATGTGCAACTTCCAGCCTTTTTGACAGAGCTAGTTTCTGGTGTTCAGGCTAAAAAGGAAGAACTAGACAAGCAAATCACACAGCATTTAAAAGCAGGTTGGACCATCGAGCGATTAACGCTCGTGGAGAGAAACCTCCTTCGCTTGGGAGTCTTTGAAATCACTTCATTTGACACTCCGCAGCTGGTTGCTGTTAATGAAGCTATTGAGCTTGCAAAGGACTTCTCAGATCAAAAATCTGCCCGTTTTATCAACGGACTACTCAGTCAGTTTGTAACAGAAGAACAGTAAATAGAAAAAAGTGTTTGACAAATATCAAACACTTTTTTTGCCTCCTACTATCTAAAAATCAAATAATAAATATAAAATAAGATTGACGGAGCATAGGGAATAACATTATAGAAACTATGACAAAGAATGGTAAATCGAAGACTACCCGTAACTCGATAAGCGACTGCAAATAGAAGACCAAGAATACTATAAATGATGAGACTGATGGGGTCACGATGGGATAGAACCAAGTGACTAAGCCCGAAGATGAAAGAAGACAAGATTACATCCAAATAAAACTCCGACTTCGGAAAGAAGGTATTCATAAAATAACCTCTATAGATTGTCTCCTCAACAACAGGTACAATCGAAATGTTAAAGATTAAAAATATAAGACTTGATAGAGTCGTTTCTCTTCCGTTTAAGTAAAGTTCTGAAAGAAGGTCTTGGAAAATAAAGCTATGGTCAATCAATCGAATATTCTGCACTCTAAATCCATTTAAAAAAGAATAGATAAGAAAGCAAGCTACTAAGAAAGCGAGATAAGACCAGTGCCAACGCTTTTTCTCGAAGATAAAGAGCATCTTTTTCTTTTTCAACCACAAAACGAATAAAAAGAAAATAAGCAACACTTCTCCAACTAGGAAGATTATATAGCTGTCCATTCCTAAACCAAAGGTTCTAGCTATAGTTATAGCCCCTAATGGCGTTAAATAAATGTACAGGAACATTAAAATCATACAGATTCCTAAATGTATTGTCTTTTTCATTCTTTCTCTCCTAATGGTAAACTCTCTATTAGGGGAATATAGAGGATATACCATTGATTATTTTCTTATTTATCTAGAGTATTCATGTTTATCCATGCTCTATTATCAAAATAGCTAGAACACATAGTTCTAGCTTTTAAAATTTCTTAGTATTTTCTAAAGCGTTGGTAACGTTCTTCGATAAGTTGGTCGAGTGGTAATTCTTGCAACCTATCTAGTTCCGCACACAATTCATTTTTAACATAACCTAGTAGTTCTTTACTTGACAACCCTGCCTCTGAGATTACTTTGTCTACGATTCCCATTTCTAGAAGTTCATGTGAAGTGATTTTCATCAATTCCGCTGCTTCCATAGCACGACTTCCATCCTTCCAAAGGATAGAGGCAAATCCTTCAGGGCTAAGTACGGCGTAGATTGAGTTTTCTAACATCCAGACACGGTTAGCTACGGCTAGAGCTAGGGCCCCACCAGATCCACCTTCACCGATAATAATCGCAATGATTGGAACCTTGAGGTCACTCATTTCCATCAGGTTTCGAGCAATTGCTTCACCTTGTCCACGTTCCTCGGCTCCAACACCTGGGTAAGCACCCGCCGTATTGATAAAGGTCACAACTGGACGGCTAAACTTTTCTGCCTGTTTCATCAGGCGCAAGGTCTTACGATAGCCTTCTGGATGAGGTTGCCCAAAATTTCGTTTGAGGTTGTCATGAAGACTTTTTCCCTTTTGGATACCAACGACAGTTACTGCTTGGTCACCTAACCAACCAATTCCACCGATAACCGCACCATCATCACGGAAAGAGCGATCTCCATGCAATTCGATAAACTCGTCAAAAATTCCATTGGCAAAATCAAGTGCGGTCAAGCGACTCTGCTCGCGTGCCTCTCTGACTATTTTTGCAATATTCATCCGCGACTTCCTCCATGCAATCTTACTAATTTAGCAATTGTTTCAGGCAATTCTCTCCGTTTGACAATTGCATCAACAAATCCATGTTCAAGCAGAAATTCTGCCTTTTGGAAGTCATCCGGCAAGGTCTCACGAACTGTATTTTCGATAACACGACGCCCAGCAAAACCAACCAAACTTTGGGGTTCCGCTAGGATAATATCACCTTCCATAGCAAAAGAAGCGGTCACTCCACCTGTTGTCGGATCGGTTAAAATAGTTAGGTAAAAAAGTCCTGCCTTGGAATGACGTTGAACTGCCGCAGAAATCTTAGCCATCTGCATCAAGCTCATGATTCCTTCTTGCATACGGGCTCCACCAGAAGCTGTGAAGAGAACGACTGGCAAGTTTTCTACCGTTGCATACTCAAACAAGCGCGTGATTTTTTCACCCACAACTGTTCCCATAGAAGCCATGATAAAGTTTGAATCCATAATCCCAAGGGCAACTTTTTGTCCCTTGATGCTAGCTGTACCAGTTAGTACTGCTTCGTCCAAACCTGTCTTTTCACGCATTGTTGCAAGTTTTTTCTGATAGCCAGGAAAGTTTAATGGATCTTGAGTTTCAATACCTGTAAACATCTCCACAAAGCTACCAGAATCAATCGTCAAATCCAAGCGTTCCTGAGCTGAAATACGGAAAGTATAGCTACAATGGGGACAAATTCGTTCGCTCCCAAGATCCTTTTGGTAAATGGTGTGTTTACAACCAGGACACTGGGAGAAGAGTTCATCCGGAACCTCAGGCTTGGCTTGTGGTTTCTGCCTTACGGAACGGTTAGGATTGATCCGAATATACTTATCCTTTTTACTAAATAGAGCCATAACTCCCCCTTTTAGTTCTCATACTGTTTGAAAGTCTATTCTTTTTCTTGGTATTTTGGCAAGAAAGTTTCCATCAAGAAGGAAGTATCGTAGTCACCAGCGATAACTCGGCGGTCTGAAATCAGATCCAACTGGAAATCTGCATTGGTTTGCACTCCTTCAATATCAAGTTCATAAAGTGCCCGTTGCATCTTCATAAGAGCATCAAAACGATTCTCCCCATGAACAATGATTTTAGCAATCATACTATCATAGTAAGGGGGAATGGTATAACCTGGATAAACTGCTGAGTCCACGCGCAAGCCAACTCCACCACTTGGTAGATAGAGATTGGTAATTTTACCTGGGCTTGGAGCAAAGTTAAATGCTGGATTTTCCGCATTGATCCGGCACTCGATAGCATGACCTCGTAGGACAATATCTTCTTGTTTGAAAGGTAAAGGTTGACCGGCAGCAATGCGAATCTGCTCTTTCACGATATCAACACCTGAAACAAACTCTGTGACTGGGTGTTCCACTTGCACACGAGTATTCATTTCCATGAAGTAGAAATTGCCACTCGCTTCATCGAGAAGAAATTCAATCGTCCCTGCATTTTCATAACCTACAGACTCTGCAGCTCGAACAGCCGCAGCACCAATTTCATGACGAAGGGTTTTGCCGATCGCAATAGATGGGCTTTCTTCTAAGACCTTTTGGTTATTCCGTTGGAGTGAACAGTCCCGTTCACCAAGATGGACAACATGACCCTCTTGGTCCGCAAGAATCTGAACTTCGATATGACGAGCTGGATAAATCACACGCTCAAGATACATAGCGCCATTTCCAAAATTGGCCTTGGCTTCACTGGATGCTGTTTCAAAGGCTGCGACCAAGTCTTCTGCCTTTTCAACCTTACGAATCCCTTTTCCACCACCACCTGCCGATGCCTTAAGCATGACAGGATAGCCAATTTTTTCTGCAACTGCAAGGGCCTCTTCAGCCGTGTGAACTTCACCATCAGATCCTGGGATAACTGGAACCCCAGCCTTGATCATTTGTTCACGCGCATTGATCTTATCACCCATGGTGTCCATCACAGCACCAGAAGGGCCGATGAACTTAATCCCTACTTCATCACACATCGTGGCAAATTTGGAGTTTTCGCTAAGAAATCCAAAACCTGGATGGATGGCTTCTGCTTCTGTCAAGACCGCAGCAGATAAAATTGCATTGATATTGAGATAAGATTCTGTCGCCTTACCAGGTCCGATACAGATAGCTTCATCCGCTAGGAGTGTGTGAAGGGCTTCCTTATCAGCAGTTGAATAAACTGCTACGGTTGCAATGCCCAATTCACGCGCAGCTCGAATAATGCGAACCGCAATCTCACCACGGTTGGCAATCAAAATTTTACGAAACATGGAGAACCTCCTTAGTTTCCAATTGCAAAGGTAAGAGTACCACTCGCTGCAAGCTTACCATCTACTTCAGCCTTTGCTTCAACCACAGCAATCGTACCACGACGTTTAACAAAAGTAGCCGTCATGACTAATTGGTCACCTGGTACAACTTGCTTCTTGAACTTAACCTTGTCCATGCCAGCGTAGAAGACCAGTTTCCCTTTATTTTCAGGTTTGGACAATTCCAAGACACCAGCAGTCTGAGCCAAGGCCTCCATGATAAGAACACCTGGCATGACTGGGTATTGAGGAAAATGACCATTGAAGAAAGGTTCGTTGATGGTCACATTTTTAATGGCAACAATGGTATCTTCGCTCACTTCCAAGACACGATCCACTAGGAGCATGGGGTAGCGATGGGGTAGAGCTTCTTTGATTCCTTGAATATCGATCATTTGATACGTACCAATCCTTTACCGAACTCAACCATTTCTTCATTTGAAACGAGAATTTCTGTCACCACACCATCTTTAGGTGCAGGGATTTCATTCATGACTTTCATGGCTTCGATGATCACCAAAGTCTGACCTTTTTTAACACTGTCTCCGACTGTGACAAAGGCAGGTTTATCTGGTCCAGCAGCCAAGTAAGCCACCCCTACAAGTGGACTTTCAACGACATCACCCTCTGGAGCAACCGTCGTTTCAGCTGGTGCTGGAGCTTCTTCCACTGCACTCTCTACTGGAGCTGAAGGGGCAGAAACTATTGGACTTGCAGCTACTGCAGTTGGCACCGGAGCAACTTGAGCTGGTGCTTCAGAAGCCATTCTTGCTTCATTCTTACTAAACTGCAATTCGTCCGTTCCATTTTTATAAGAAAATTCTCTCAAACTTGATTGGTCAAATTGAGCCATCAAGTCCTTGATTTCATTTAAATTCATAATTATTTATTCTCCCAACGTTTGAAAGCAAGAACCGCATTGTGTCCACCAAAACCAAAAGTGTTTGAAATAGCATAAGGGATTTCTTGCTCCAAGCCTTGTCCATAAACGACATTCGCTTCGATATAGTCTGATAACTCACTTGTTCCAGCTGTCATTGGTACATAGTTATGACGCATGGCTTCGATTGTAGCAATTGCTTCTACGGCCCCTGCAGCACCAAGCAAGTGTCCTGTAAAGGACTTGGTTGAAGATACAGGTACTTCTTTACCAAGGACAGCTACGATCGCACCACTTTCTCCTTTTTCATTAGCAGGAGTTGAAGTTCCGTGGGCATTGACGTAAGCCACTTGCTCTGGAGAAATTTCTGCTTCTTCCAAAGCCAATTTCATAGCCTTAATCGCACCTTGACCTTCTGGATGAGGTGAAGTCATATGGTAAGCATCACAGGTATTACCATAACCAACAACTTCAGCCAAGATAGTTGCGCCACGTTTTTCAGCATGTTCAAGACTTTCAAGAACCAACATACCTGAACCTTCTCCCATCACAAAACCATTACGGTCTTTGTCAAATGGGATAGAAGCACGAGTTGGATCTTCCGTAGTTGATAGGGCAGTCAATGCTTGGAAACCAGCGATAGCAAAAGGAGTGATAGATGATTCTGATCCACCAACTAACATGACATCTTGGAAACCAAACTTGATAGAACGGAAGGCATCCCCAATGGCATCATTTGATGAGGCACAGGCAGTATTGATTGATTTACAGATACCGTTTGCTCCGAAACGCATGGCAACATTTCCTGAAGCCATATTTGGCAAGGCTTTTGGAAGTGTCATTGGTTTAACGCGTTTTGGACCTTTTTCATGAAGACGGATAACCTGATCTTCGATTTCTTTAATTCCCCCAATACCAGAAGCCACGATGACACCAAAGCGATCCTTATCGATTGCTTCTACATCAAGATTTGCATTTGTCACCGCTTCTTGAGCCGCATACAAGGCATACAAAGAATAGTTGTCAAAACGGTTGGTATCTTTTTTGACAAAGTATTTATCAAATGGGAAATCTTGAACTTCTGCCGCATTGTGCACAGCAAATTCGCTGTGGTCAAACTTAGTGATTTCTCCAATTCCAATCTTCCCAGTTTGCAAACTGTTCCAAAATTCTTCTGGAGTATTTCCGATAGGAGAGGTCAATCCGTAACCTGTTACTACAACTCGATTTAGTTTCATCTGTCTTACCTATATCTTTCCTTATTTTTTACATGCTAAGTCCGCCATCAACAGCGAGAACTTGTCCAGTCAAATAATCCTGTCCAGCCAGGAACACTGTAGCATCTGCGATATGTTCTGCTTGACCAAACTGTTTCATTGGGATTTGGGCCAATGTCGCTTCCTTGACCTTATCAGACAAAACAGCAGTCATATCTGACTCGATCATCCCTGGTGCAAGAGCATTTACGCGTACGTTGCGATTGGCAACTTCACGTGCAACTGACTTGGTAAAACCAATCAAGCCTGCTTTAGAAGCTGCATAGTTGGCTTGTCCGATATTTCCCATCAAACCGACCACACTCGACATGTTGATAATCGCACCTTCACGTGCCTTGATCATCTGTTTCAAGACTGCTTGCGTCATGTTGAAGGTACCTGTCAAGTTGATTTTAATCACTTTTTCAAAGTCTTCTTCGGTCATCTTGAGCATAAGCGTATCTTGAGTGATCCCAGCATTGTTGACCAAGACATCGACAGAACCGAGTTCCGCAATCGCTTGATCTACCATGCGCTTGGCATCTGCAAAGTCTGAAACATCACCTGATATCGGTACTACTTTGACGCCGTAGTTTGAAAACTCAGCCAGCAATTCTTCTGAGATTGCTCCGCGACTATTCAAAACTACATTAGCGCCTAGTTGGGCAAATTTGTGAGCAATGGCAAGTCCGATACCACGGCTTGAACCTGTTACAAAGACATTTTTGTTTGTAAGTTGCATTCTATCTCTCCTATTTCCTGTTGTATTTTGTGGGAGAAGGGATCATTAGTTTTCTAACAAAGCATCCAAGCTTGCTTGGTCTTCAACGTTAGCTAGCTTAGCTGTTTTATCGATTTTTTTGACAAAGCCTGATAGGACCTTACCAGGACCAATTTCAATAAAGTTGGTTACCCCAGCATCCTGCATCACAGCAATACTTTCATAAAAACGAACAGGTTCTTTGACCTGACGCGTCAAAAGCTCTTGGATTCGACCTTTTTCCATAACAGCAGCTTCCGTATTGCCAACTAGTGGGCAAGTGAAATCAGCGAAACTCACTCCCTCAAGAGCTTCAGCTAGTTGCTGACTAGCTGGCTCTAAAAGTGCTGTATGGAAGGGACCAGATACATTTAAAGGAATCAATCGTTTTGCTCCTGCTTCCTGCAAGAGTTCAACTGCGCGGTCAACCGCAGCCACCTCGCCACCGATAACGATTTGGCTTGGGGTGTTGTAGTTAGCTGGAGTCACTACTCCAACTTTAGAGGCTGTTTCACAAGCTTCCTCAATCACTTCAACTGGAGTATTGAGAACCGCAACCATCTTCCCAGAGCCTGCAGGTGCAGCCTCTTCCATATAAGCACCGCGCTTAGCAACCAAGGCAACTGCATCCTCAAAGTCCAAGGCCCCACTTGCTACAAGAGCAGAATATTCCCCAAGAGACAATCCTGCTACCATATCTGGCTGATAACCCTTTTCTTTCAATAGTCGGTAAATAGCAACCGAAGTCGCTAAAATAGCTGGCTGCGTATAGCGAGTCTGGTTTAACTTGGTTTCTTCCTTATCAATCAAGTCACGAAGATCATAACCCAAAACCTGACTGGCTTGGTCAATTGTTTCCTTGACGATAGGGTAACGATCATAGAGATCACGCCCCATTCCTAGATACTGAGCACCTTGACCTGCAAATAGAAAGGCTGTTTTAGTCATTTCTTACAACTCCTGCCCAACGAGAGGCTTCTTCTTGAATTTTTTTGGCTGCGCCATAGTATAGATCTTTTAAGATTTCTTCGACAGTTTCTTCTTTAGAAACCAAACCAGCGATCTGACCTGCCATGACAGATCCACCTTCTACATCTCCATGAACAACGGCTTTAGCAAGAGCACCAGCTCCCATTTGTTCAAAGATTTCTAAATCTGGATTTTCTTGTTTAAAGGCATCTTTTTCAGCCTGCTCAAAGTCACGTGTCAACTGATTTTTAATGGCACGAACAGCATGTCCAAAGTGTTGAGCGGAAATAGTCGTATCGATATCACGCGCTTTTAAGATTTTTTCCTTGTATTTTGGATGGGCGTTAGATTCCTTAGCTACTACGAAACGCGTACCAACTTGAACAGCCTCTGCACCAAGCATAAAGCCTGCAGCGACACCTTCACCGTCCGCAATTCCTCCAGCTGCGATAACCGGAATTGAAACAGCTGCAGCAACTTGGCGAACCAAGGTCATCGTCGTTAATTTACCAATATGCCCACCGGCTTCCATTCCTTCTGCAATAACTGCATCTGCACCAATTTTTTCCATGCGTTTTGCCAAAGCAACACTTGGAACAACAGGAATAACTGTAATTCCTGCATCATGGAAACGAGTCATGTATTTACTTGGATTTCCTGCACCAGTTGTCACCACCTTGACCCCTTCTTCAATCACGAGATCAACGATGTCTTCTACAAAAGGTGACAAGAGCATGATGTTAACACCAAAAGGTTTGTCCGTAAGTGATTTGATTTTATCGATATTAGCCTTTACGACCTCTTTAGGTGCATTCCCACCACCGATGATTCCTAGACCACCAGCTTTTGATACTGCACCAGCCAAGTCACCATCCGCAACCCAGGCCATTCCTCCTTGAAAGATAGGATAATCAATGTTCAATAATTCTGTAATACGTGTTTTCATAGTGCCTCCATCATTCCTTGCTTACGTAATAGTTCGATGAGTTTATCATTTGAGTTTCAAACTATTACCTAAACAAGAGGGAGTGGGTTTCCCCTACTCCTTCTAGTAATATGTTAATTATTTTGTTTGCTCTTCAACGTAGGCAACCAAGTCACCAACTGTTTTCAAGTTATCTTCTGCTTCGATTTGGATATCAAAAGCATCTTCGATTTCAGAGATTACTTGGAACAAGTCCAATGAATCTGCATCCAAATCATCAAAAGTAGATTCAAGTGTTACTTCTGATGCGTCTTTCCCAAGTTCTTCAACGATAATTTCTTGTACTTTTTCAAATACTGCCATGATAGGACTCCTTTAAAATATAAAAAATTTATAACTATGTGTTTACCACATGATTACCTAGATTGTAAGAATGAGTGTGCCCCATGTCAAACCTCCACCGAAGCCTGATAGGAGAATCGTCTGGCTACCATCTAAACGAATCATGCCATTCTCCACACACTCTGAGAGCAAAATCGGGATACTTGCTGCACTGGTATTCCCATACTCCATCATATTGGCTGGAAGTTTGTCTCGGTCAACACCGATCTTCTTAGCCATCTTATCCAAAATGCGGATATTTGCCTGATGAAGCAAGAGATAATCCAATTCCGATGCTGCGATTGAACCATTTTCAATGGTTTCTTTGATCGATCTAGCAACATCACGATTTGCAAAATCAAAAACTGCTCGTCCATCCATTTTCAAAAAAGCAGGAACTGCTTCTTGATCCGAGAAAGGAGAAGCCAAAGCCGTTTGACCATAGGTCAAACACTCGCTCCGAGAGCCATCCGTATAGAGACTTTCCACAAGGAAGTGACGTGTTTCGCTCGCTTCCAAGAGAACCCCACCAGCACCATCCCCAAAGAGAACAGCTGTCGAACGATCTGACCAATCAACTGCCTTGGATAAGGTTTCAGCCCCGATAACAATCCCTTTTTTGAACTGTCCAGAACTTAAAAACTTTTCTGCAGTTGAAAGAGCGAATACAAAACCACTACAAGCTGCTGTCAGATCAAAGGCGAAAGCTCTATGCGCTCCGATATTTGCCTGAACTCGAGCTGCTGTGGAAGGCATCATCGAGTCTGGGGTAATCGTCGCTACAATGATAAAATCAATCTGATCCGCTGTTAAGCTCCCCTTAGCCAACAAGCTCTTAGCTACTTCTGTCGCCAAATCACTTGTAGACTCTGTTTTTGAGATATGTCTCTGTTTAATTCCTGTCCGACTTGAAATCCACTCATCGCTTGTGTCCATGATTTGGGCTAAGTCATGATTAGTGACCACTTGCTCTGGAACATAATGAGCAACCTGGCTTATTTTTGCAAAAGCCATTATTTCAAATCCTCCAAAAATTGATAAAGGTTCGTTAAGCCTCTGCCCATGACTTCTTTTTCCTCAGGGCTCATGCCATCGATTATTTTTTCGACCATAGCCTTGTGGAATCGTTTATGAAGGCGGTGAACCAAACGACCTTGCTTTGTCAAATGCAGATAGACCACGCGACGGTCTTGGTCAGAACGAATACGCTCAATATAACCTTTTCTCTCCAGGTTATTCAAACTCGTCGTCACTGTCCCAAGAGTTACCATCAGTTCTTTTGAAACCTTACTTGGCGTTGCCTCCGGGAACTTCCCAATCACATCGATCGTGTGCATTTCTTTGATGGAGATGTCTTTGAATCGACTACCTCGTAAGCTAACCTCCTCAATCACAAGGACGTTATTAAAAATAGATGTTAGATAATCATTTACTTGTTGGTAGTCCAAACTTTTTCCCTCCCCCTCAAAAAGCTTTTACAATCAAAACATTTGATAGAAAAAGTATAACAAACTTCAAAAAATTATGCAAGTATTTTTTTATTTTCCTGAAAATTTTGGTCTTCTTCTTTCAGAATGTGCTCGAACCCCTTCTTTAAAATCTTCAGTTAAAGATAACGATTCTTGTAATTCCAATTCTAATTCGGCATAATTCTGCCAATCCTTAAATTGACTTTCCCAAACTAACTTTTTAATCGCTGCGTATGAGTTTGCTGAACCTCTTCTTAATTTTTTCAGAACTTGTTCTCTTGTTTTTTCTAATTTGTCAACTTCACAAACACGGTATACCACGCCCCATTCTAATGCTTTTTCAGCAGTTAAGGCTTCTCCTGTCATGGCAAGTTGTGCAGCCCGTGTTACCCCGATGCTACGACTCAAGAGATGAATCCCACCAGCGTCTGGCGCCAAGCCAACTCCGACAAAGGCTTGAATGAATTTTGCCTTGTCAGTCGCCAAGCAAAAATCAACTGCTACTGCCATATTTGCTGCGGCACCAGCAACCGCTCCATCTACCTCCATCAAAACAGGTTTAGGGATTTGCTTGATTTTAAAAGAAATTGTATTGACTAATTCTGCAATCTTATTCAAAGAAGGGATATCATCTTCGTCTACTGCTCGTTTCATCTCAACCAAGTCTCCCCCAACTGAAAAAACCTTCCCATTCGCATTAATCAAGATGAACTGCACAGCTTGATCCTGCTCTGCTAGGGTCAAAGCTTCTAAAATTTCCTCACACATTGGGATATGAAAACCATTTGCCACTTCGGGACGATTCAAAGTAATGATAGCCAGATCATCTACGATCTGATATAAGATATGATTCATAGCTTCTCCTTTTTTTATAAGGCAATAAAATTGTTTTATCATCAAAGTATACCTTTTTTTGGATAAAGAGGCAAGGAAAAACTAAAGGAAAGTGTATCAGCTGATTATTTACCCATCATTTATGAGTGTGAGTAAAATTTGACACCCTTACTTTTAAACGGTTATCACTTTTCAGAATAAGTTAGTGTTTTCTTCTATCATAATAGGAAGTTGTTTTCTTCATTGAAAAATGCCCCTCTTTCTGCTATAATCGTATAAAATACTTACTTGAGGAGTCCTTATGAAGGTTGTAAAATTTGGCGGAAGCTCGCTTGCCTCTGCTGGTCAGTTAGAAAAAGTTTTAAACATCGTTAAAAGTGATAAAGAACGTCGTTTTGTAGTCGTTTCTGCACCCGGCAAACGCAATGCTGAAGATACCAAGGTGACCGATGCCTTGATCAAATACTATCGTGACTATGTGGCTGGAAATGACATCAGTGCTAGCCAAAGCTGGATCATTGACCGTTATGCCGCTATGGTTAGTGAACTAGGGTTAAAACCTGCTGTTTTAGAAAAAATCTCTAAAAGTATTCGGGCCTTGGCAACTCTTCCTATAGAGGACAATGAATTTCTCTATGATACCTTCCTAGCGGCTGGAGAAAATAACAATGCCAAATTGATTGCAGCCTACTTTAACCAAAACGGTATCGATGCACGCTATGTTCACCCAAGAGAAGCTGGAATTGTTGTCACAAGTGAACCAGGAAACGCACGTATCATTCCATCTAGTTATGACAAGATTGAAGGCTTGGCTGATAGCAACGAAGTCCTTGTCATCCCTGGTTTCTTTGGTGTGACTAAGGAAAATCAAATCTGTACTTTTTCACGTGGAGGTTCAGATATTACAGGTTCTATCATTGCAGCAGGTGTTAAGGCTGATCTCTATGAGAATTTTACAGACGTAGATGGTATCTTTGCTGCCCATCCTGGTATTATCCACCAACCGCACTCCATTCCTGAATTAACCTACCGTGAAATGCGTGAGTTGGCTTACGCTGGATTTTCAGTTCTTCATGACGAAGCCCTTCTTCCTGCCTACCGAGGAAAAATTCCTCTTGTCATCAAGAATACCAACAACCCTGACCACCCAGGAACACGCATTGTTTTAGAACACAGTAGTGATAAATTCCCAGTAGTAGGGATTGCAGGTGACTCAGGATTCGTCAGCATAAACATGTCTAAATACCTCATGAACCGCGAAGTCGGATTTGGTCGCAAGGTTCTGCAAATCCTTGAGGACCTCAACATCGGTTGGGAACACATGCCTACAGGTATCGACGATCTTTCAATCATCCTCCGCTCCCGTGAATTAACTCCTATCAAAGAAGAAGAAATTCTACGTCAACTCGTTCAAAAAGCTGAAGTGGACCATGCTGAAATCGAACACGACCTTTCAATCATTATGATTGTCGGAGAAAAAATGAAGAGCCACATTGGTGTAACAGCTACTGCAACACGCGCTCTATCTGAAAATAAGATCAACATCCAGATGATGTCCCAAGGCTCAAGTGAAGTTTCCATCATGTTTGTTGTCAATAAAGAGCAAGAAAAGGCAGCTATCAAGGCTCTCTACCATGCCTTTTTCGATGAAAGTAAGGAAGATTAATCATGGCCCAATCACTCAATCAAGTCATTGACCTCCAAACTACTGGGACATCTTACCTCTCTATCTCTGGAAAGGTTGGAAAATTTCTAGTCGGGGATCAAGCCTTAGAGTTTTATCCCGATGTCAATGTCGAACAATATATCCAAATTCCCTGGTCCAGCATTCAGCAAATCGGAGCTAACGTAAGTGGTCGCAAAATCAGCCGCCACTTTGAAGTCTTCACTGATCAAGGAAAATTCCTCTTTGCTTCAAAAGACTCTGGAGCTATCCTCAAAATCGCTCGAGAAAAATTAGGAAACGACAAGGTTGTGAAACTTCCGACTCTACTCCAGACCATTGGACAAAAACTTAAAAATCTATTTGCAAAAAAGTAAAAACTTTAGTATAATCATAGCAACGGATAAGTAGGTTATCTCCTTCTTTCAGAAAGTCTGCGGGTGCTGCGAGCAGATAGGAGGGATAGGTGAAATTCTACCGTTAGTAACAATTACATATACAATCAAGTGCACACCTGTGAAGTTGGATGGAACCGTGGCCCTGCCACTCCAACACTTTGTCAGGTGTGCTTTTTTCATAAAGGAGTTCTTATGTTAGATATCAAACGTATTCGCACAGATTTTGATGCTGTCGCAGAAAAATTGGCTACACGTGGTGTAGATGCTGCTATCTTAAACGAGATGAAAGAAATCGATGCTAAACGTCGTGACATCTTGGTCAAGGTTGAAACTTTAAAAGCAGAACGTAACACAGTTTCTGCAGAGATTGCCCAAGCTAAGCGCAACAAGGAAAATGCCGATGACAAAATTACTGCGATGCAAACCCTATCTGCTGAAGTCAAAGCCTTGGATGCTGAATTAGCGGACATCGATGCTAAATTAACAGAATTCACCACTACTCTTCCAAACATCCCTGCCGACAGCGTTCCTGTTGGGGCTGATGAAGATGACAATGTGGAAGTTCGCCGTTGGGGGACTCCGCGCGAGTTTGACTTTGAACCAAAAGCTCACTGGGATCTTGGTGAAGACTTGGGTATCCTTGACTGGGAACGCGGTGGTAAGGTAACGGGCGCTCGTTTCCTCTTCTATAAAGGACTTGGGGCTCGTTTGGAACGTGCTATCTACAACTTCATGTTGGATGAGCATGGCAAGGAAGGCTATACGGAAGTTATCACACCTTACATGGTTAACCATGACTCAATGTTTGGTACTGGTCAATATCCAAAATTTAAGGAAGACACTTTTGAATTGAAAGACACTAATTATGTCCTCATTCCTACAGCTGAAGTTCCTTTAACTAACTACTACCGTGATGAAATCCTTGACGGTAAAGACCTACCAATCTACTTCACTGCTATGAGCCCATCATTCCGTTCTGAGGCTGGTTCTGCTGGTCGTGATACTCGTGGCTTGATTCGTCTGCACCAATTCCACAAGGTTGAAATGGTCAAATTTGCCAAACCAGAAGAATCTTACGAAGAATTGGAAAAGATGACAGCCAACGCTGAAAATATTCTTCAAAAACTCAATCTTCCGTACCGTGTCGTTGCCCTCTCTACTGGGGACATGGGCTTCTCAGCTGCTAAGACTTACGACTTGGAAGTTTGGATTCCAGCCCAAAATACCTATCGTGAAATCTCAAGCTGTTCAAATACAGAAGATTTCCAAGCTCGTCGTGCCCAAATCCGTTACCGCGATGAAGCAGATGGCAAGGTGAAACTTCTTCACACCTTGAACGGTTCTGGACTTGCAGTTGGACGTACAGTGGCTGCCATTCTTGAAAACTACCAAAATGCAGATGGTTCTGTGACCATCCCAGAAGCACTTCGTCCATATATGGGTGGAGCTGAAGTTATCAAACCATAAAAATAAGGCCTAGCTATTTCTAGCTAGACCTTTTTTCGTAACTAAATCAGATAACCAACCAAGACAAAGAATAAAATAGTGAGGCAAATAACGGTTTCAGCCAATACCAGATAATCCAGAAATGGAAGTTTCAAGATCCCCTGAGCCATCTTGAGCGAGGTAGCTGTGATAATGGTTGGGAAGGTGAGGGCTGAGAAGGCTGGTTGAAAGCCTTGTTGTAAAATATTAGACATGCGAGTTAACACAAAGAAAAAGAAGGACTGAGATGCCAAAATCATGACGATCAAGAGCCAAGTCGGTAGGCCTGCTCCTCCAACTCGAACTAGGGAAGCCAAGAGTAGAGAAAAGGGAGCACAGTAGATTCCTTCTTGTCCAAGCAAGGCTAGTGGGAGTGGAGATTTCTTTAAATCGCTATAAATAAGCGGATAGAGATAGAAGGTCAAGACAAAACCAAAACTCAAGGTTGCATAGGCAATCTCGATAATGCCTACCAGAGGATAGGTCAAGGCTGCCACAGCTATCCCCACATAGAGCACCGTCCAGCTAGGAGTCGCATTGACCCTCCGACCCGGACAGGCAAATTTGATGGTAAAAGTAGCAATCAAAACCAAATCCAAGAGAAATGAAAACCACCAGATTCCTTGTGCTACCAAAGGAAGAGCAGGGAATACGCGAAAGACATAGGTCGATAAAATCATCCCAGCCATAGGAAAAGTGGCCATCCCAGATAAAAGAGGGGGCTTGGTCAATTCTTGCTTGGTTTCTTCCCAATTAAAAAGATGAAGAATCAGAAAGAAAATCCACAAAACTAAACCAATCAGACTCAATAAATGCGACAGAACTGGCCAAGTATCTGCAATCAGATTTCCTGCACCTGCTAGACCTAATAAACAGCCAGAAAATACCAAGGGGAGCTTTTTCATCCGATCTTCCAATAATCATGTTATTATTAGTATAGCATAAAAGTGCTTAAAATAGCATAGAAAAATGAAGACTGGATTGCTCAGTCTTCATTTTTTCTTTCTGATTCGAACTAGGCATAAGGTTGCAATTCTGGATTAATAGGCGTATTGGCTAGGTTGTTGGCATAGTTGCAAAGGCTGGCAAGACTAACACCTAGAACCACATCCAAGGCATTTTGTTGCGTGTAGCCAGCTTCCAAAAATTCAGCCAAGGCTTCATCTCCTACACGCCCTTTGGTATTGATGACCGCCAAGGTAAACTTAGCTAGGGTGTCCAATTTAGGATCTGTTTCAATCGGAGTGCGGTTGCGGAGAGCTTGGAGAAGATCATCATTCATCTGGATTTGTTTAATCGAAAAAGCAGTATGACCAGCCACGCAGAAAGCACAACCATTGGTTACGGCAACTGTGATTTGCACTACTTCACGTTCCACTGGTGTCAGGCTATTGCGACGGTTGATGGCTCCGACAGTTCGGTAGGCTTCAAGCGCCGTTGGAGCATTGGCCAAGAGACCGATTAGGTTGGGAATATAGCCATTGTTATCTTTTTGTACTGTTGCAAGAACTTCTTTTACTTCTGCTGGTGCTGATTCTACTGTGTGGATGGTAAATGTTGTCATAAGAAACCTCTTTTCATTTTATTGTCATTTAGTCTATCATAGAATTTCCCCCTTGGATAATATATATTTTCAATCGCCTTGATAAGAAATGTCTATGAAATGAAAAAATCACACTAAAAGTGTGATTGGGTTAGTGTTTAAAATACTGTTTAGTCTCAGCAATGACGACTGGCGACAAGACTAAGAGGGCAATCAAGTTTGGTAGAGCCATCAAGGCATTGACAATGTCTGCGATAGTCCATACCATATCCAACTCGATAAATCCTCCCAACAAGACCATGACTACAAAGACTACACGATAGAGCCAGATAAAACGAACACCGAAGAGGAACTCAAAACAGCGTTCCCCGTAGTAATTCCAGCCGAGAATTGTCGTAAAGGCAAAGAGAACCAAGAAGATTGTTAGGACAATTGAGCCAAAATCTGAAAAGACCATAGAAAATGCTGACTGGGTCAAGGCAACTCCATTCAATTCACCACTCCAAACCCCAGTTACCAAGATTGTTAAACCAGTCAAAGTACAGATAATCAAAGTATCAATAAAGGTTCCTGTCATGGAAATCAAGCCTTGCTCGACAGGTTCATTTGTCTTAGCCGCAGCAGCTGCAATGGGAGCTGATCCTAGGCCAGATTCGTTAGAGAAGACTCCTCGGGCCACACCATTTTGGATAGCCATCCGAATGCTGGCACCTGCAAAACCACCTACCGCAGCTACAGGGCTGAGAGCAGAGGTAAAGATTAGGGCAAGCGTGGCTGGGATTTTCTCGATATTAAAGAGAATAACTGTAAGAGTTCCCAAAATATAGACAATAGCCATAAAAGGAACCACTGCTGTTGAAACCTTGGAAATGGATTTGAGGCCACCAAAGACTGCAATCCCTACAAAAATGGATAAAATCAGAGTCGTGATAGCTGGTTCCACTTGAGCCGTATTTTGAATGGATTCTGTAATTGAATTGACTTGGGTAAAGGTACCAATCCCCAGAAGGGCAACCAATACACCCGCTAGGGCAAAGAAGATAGCAAGGGGGCGCCACTTTTCTCCCATCCCCAAAAGGATGTAGTGCATGGGCCCTCCAGCTACAGCGCCGTTTGCATCCTTGCTACGGTATTTGATTGCCAGCAAGCCTTCGGCATACTTGGTTGCCATCCCAAAGAAGGCTGCCATCCACATCCAAAAGAGAGCCCCTGGCCCCCCAACCTTAATGGCTGTCGCAACTCCGATGATATTTCCCGTACCAACGGTGGCAGCTAGAGCTGTACAAAGAGCTGCAAAGCTCGACACATCGCCATGTCCCTTGTCCTTGGTAAAGATCAACTGAAAGGCCTTGGGGAGACAAGCTAACTGTAAAAGGCCTAGTCGGATGGTCAAGTAGATTCCCGTTCCGACCAATAACAGTAAGAGGGGAGGTCCCCAAACGAAAGCATCAAGCGCTTGTAGCAATTCTAACATATCCTTCTCCTATCTTTCAACCCCAAAAGAAAGAGCACATGCAAGATACATGTACTCTGGAATGCTTAGATAAATGCCAAAAAGCGGTCTATCCTAGCTCTGTCCTTTTACCTGAGAGTTTGAGCAGTTACCTGCCTTGCCCCTTCGGTGCCTTTACGGTCTCTCCAGAGTTCCGTCCATTTACAGTCATGGAAAACAAACCTTTCTCCACTTCTATTAAACTTCATTCGGTGTTGGTATTTTATTTTTTATTATTCTACAAGAAAAGTTAGCCTTTGTCAATATATTATTTGAAAAAAGATGGATTTTCACTTCTTTTTCAAAAAAAGAGAAGCACTCTTTTTTTAACCTTTAAAGGTCACAATGGTTGCGCCACTGCCCCCAGCATTCTGAGGAGCATAGCCGAAAGTCTTAACATGCTTATTTCTTTGTAGGTATTTGGTGACGCCCTCACGGATGACTCCCGTTCCGATACCATGGATGATGTCGACTTGCGCCATGTTATTGAGCAGGGCTTGGTCGATAAAGGCATCTAGCTCATTCATGGCCTCTTCGTACCGTTTGCCTCGGAGATCCAGTCTCGCTTGCGGACCACGACCAGAAGCACGTTTGACGACATTGACTTGTTTTTTCTTGACTGGGGCTTCTTGCTGAGCCTGAACAAGATCAAATTCTTTCTCTTCCAAGGTCATCTTGATCAAACCAACTTGGGCTTCCCAACGGCCATCCTTGAGCTGCTTGGTCAAGGTTCCACGTTGTCCATAACTGAGAACCACGATATCATCTCCAACCTTTGGAGCTCGTTTTTTCTTAGCCTTTTGAAGGACCTTGTTTTTAGACAAGTCGACTTTTTCAGGGGCCAGTTTTTTCAGCTCTGCCTTGGCTTCAATGATTTCGTGGGGTTTGAGTTGAGACTTGCTATGAAGATTCTTGAGAATCTGGTCACTCTCACTTAGAGCGAGTTCCACAATCTCAGCAGCCTGTTCACGCGCCTTGTTGAGCTCAGTTTCTTTTTCACGATTGAGCTCATTGTAGAGTTTTTTGAGCGCTCGGTTCATCTTAAGGTTTTCTTGCTCCACCTCACGGATATTGTCCAAGCGTTTACGGCTTTCAAGCGTTTGCTCTTCCAATTGTTCAATGATGCGGTTGACATCATTATCTTGGTTGACCTGCTGGCTGGCATCCCCGACAATAACATCCGACAAGCCTAAGCGTTTAGCAATTTCAAAGGCATTGCTTCGGCCAGGAACTCCCTGCATAAAGCGATAGGTCGGACGCAGACTGGCTGTATCAAACTCCATGCTGGCATTTTGCACAAAGGCTGTTTCAATACCATAAGCCTTGAGCTCTGGATAGTGGGTCGTCGCCATAGTCTTGACCTGACGCAGACGAAGATCCTCCAAAATAGCCATAGCAAGGGCTGCTCCTTCCTGTGGATCGGTACCTGCGCCAAGCTCATCTAGTAATAAAAGCGAGTCTTGGTTGACCTTGCTAAGAATATCTACGATATTGGTCATGTGACTGGAAAAGGTAGACAAGCTTTGCTCAATAGACTGCTCATCCCCAATATCTGCGAAAATTTCTTCGAAAATACCGACACGGCTCCCCTTATCAGCTAAAATAGGCAAGCCTGACTGGGCCATCAGTTGCGTCAAGCCCAAGGTTTTGAGCATGATAGTCTTCCCACCTGTATTGGGACCTGTAATGACAATGGCCGTTAATTCCTTACCAAAGTGTACATCGTTTGCGACAGCATTTTTGACCAAAGGATGGCGAACATGAAGGAGTTGAATCTCTTGGCTCTCTGAAAGTCGTGGAACGACTGCTTGTCTCTCTTTGATGAAACGCACCTTGGCACGAATCAGATCCAGATGGCCGATAATCCAAGCGTCATTAGCGATCTCTGCAGCATGAGGGCGAACCCGTTCCGATAGTTCCTGCAGGATGCGAATCATCTCATAGCGTTCATCAGCTCGCAGACTCGCGATTTCTTCGCTCAGCTTGACCACCTCACGTGGCTCGATATAAACCGTATTACCACTAGCAGAGATGTCGTGGACAACACCTGCAATCTTATTGCGATAAGTGTTCTTGACTGGTAAGACTTGACGGCCATTTCGGCTAGCGATTATACCTTCCGTCAACATCTGCGCTTTTTGCTTGAGCAAGTCTTGCAAGACATCTCGAACTTGACTCTCGTTATCATGGATTTTCCGACGGATGCGTGCTAGCTCTTCACTGGCGAAATTTTCGATAAATCCTGCATCATTTAGGGCTTGAAGACTTCCTTGCAAGTGTGGAAAATCATGTAGTTTTTCAAACCATCTCGCCAACTGCTCCAAGCGTACATTTTCAAGATTGGCATAAAAACTTTGCAACTCTCTGCTAGCAAGCAAGACCCGTTTGAGGAGCAGGAACTCCTCAATGTTGAGGTCCGCTCCCATCTCCAGACGCTTGCAGACAGCTGAAATCTCACGTGTCGCTAGGATGGTAAAGTGGGGTTGCTTCACAAAAAGGGCTTGCATTTCCTCCATCTCTGTAAAGGCTTGTTTGATCTTATCCACCTTAGCAGTTGGAGCCAAACCTTTTAACTCCTCTAGTCCTTGTTCTGTCAAGAGATGCGGTTCAAACAAAGCTTTGATTTTATTAAATTCTAAGGTTTCTAGTATTTTTGTATTCATATTCTTTCCTTGTATGCTGGTTTACAAGATTGTAGCGCCTAGAGGTTTTTGGACTTTAACTGACCCTAGTCGTCCAATCTGTAAACAAAGGGCTAGGAAAAATCCCGCCCTTTTTATCCGATTAAATTTGTCACCCAGAGTTGTTTGATAAGATTTGTCGTAAAAGGGACACTTTGGATGATGTTTTTGGCTACTATACTTTTTTCGAGTGAATTTTGAATGACTGCCAGAGGCACCGTTGCAAGAATGGTCAGAGCCATTTGCAAGACAAATAAGGTTACCAATAGCGACAATAGGCCTGCTCCGATACGAAACCATTTGACATCGAGCTTTTTAGTTGGAATCAAGTGTAGGAACAAACCGATAAAACGTCCGATAGTGTAACAAATTCCGAAAACTAAAAGGTAGGCTAGACCCGCATAAAAGACCTTGTCTAGGTGAAAAAGCTGGTCTGAAGGGAAGAAAAAGGTGCCCTGCCCTTCCTGAGGATTGGCATAAGGGACAAGCAAGTGGAAGTGTTCTCCCAGTGATTTATAAAACTGTCCCGCAACAAAGGCTGAAATTACTGCAAGGAGGAAATAATAAACTTGCAGCACCAAACCTCTACGGTAGCCGATGTAGAAGCCCCAAGCCAGAACCAATAAGAGTAGGATTGAAATCATAGGGAATCCTCAATCTTGCTCTGTTCTTGTTTGACAGCAATTAACTTGTGGCGGAGTTCTAACAACTCTTGCTCCTTGTCATCAAATTCAATCTCACGGTTGAGTTGTGTAGACAGACAGTTGACCGCCAAAAGAAGCGCAATGGTTTCATCATCCGCCCCAGGCATTTGTTCTTTAATTGCTTGGTATTTTTCAGTCGCAACCTTGGCAATTTCCTCCATAAAGAGGTTGTCATGCTCGGTTGTTAAGGTTAATGTCTTTTTCCCGAATGTAAACTTATATCGATTTAGATTTGCCATAAAATTCACCTCACGATATTATACCAAATTTCGCTAACTTTGTCAGTTTTTACCAATTCTCCTGCTTTTGTGGTACAATAGAGACTATGGCAAGTATCACACTCACACCAAGTGAACAGGAAATTCAGAGCTTTTTAAGTCAGTATCAGAAGGCTCTCAGTCCTAGTAAAAATCCTTATATTCGCTATTTTTTGAGACTGCCTCAGGCAACAGTTTCCATCTATACTTCTGGAAAAGTCCTCCTGCAGGGCGAAGCTGCTGGGCAATACGCCAGTTTCTTTGGCTATCAGGTTCAACAAGAAAACAGTGGACAAGATTTCCCTATGATTGGGACTGATGAGGTGGGAAACGGTTCCTACTTTGGTGGGCTGGCTGTTGTGGCTTCCTTTGTGACGCCTGATCAGCACGACTTCTTGCGAGAACTCGGTGTGGGGGATTCCAAGACTCTGACAGATCAAAAGATTCGTCAAATTGCTCCAATCCTCAAGGAAAAGATTTCGCATCAAGCGCTCCTTCTTTCACCGAGCAAGTATAATGAAGTTATCGGAGAGCGTTACAATGCTGTTTCTGTAAAGGTTGCCCTTCACAACCAAGCTATCTTTCTCCTCCTTCAAAAAGGAGTCCAGCCAGAAAAAATCGTGATTGATGCTTTTACAAGTCCTAAAAACTATGACAAGTACTTGGCGCAAGAAGCCAACCATTTTCCAAACAAAATTAGCTTAGAAGAAAAAGCCGAGGGCAAATACCTGGCTGTTGCGGTTAGCTCCATCATCGCGCGGGATCTCTTCCTCGAAAACTTGGAAAATCTTGGACGAGAACTAGGCTATCAACTGCCAAGTGGCGCTGGAACTGCATCTGATAAGGTTGCAAGCAAAATCCTTCAGGTCTATGGCATGAAAGGACTTCATTTCTGTGCCAAACTACATTTTAAAAACACTGAAAAAGCAAAAAAACTTCTATAGAGGTAAACCATGAACTATTTAAAATCATTTCTAAAAGAATGGGGAGGTTTCTTCCTGATTATCGCGCTGGTCGGTCTTAGCCGTATCTTTCTTTGGAGCAATGTCCGCGTGGAAGGACACTCGATGGACCCTACCCTAGCCGACGGAGAAGTTCTCTTCGTTGTTAAACACCTTCCAATTGACCGCTTCGACATTGTGGTTGCCCATGAGGAGGATGGAAATAAAGACATTGTCAAAAGGGTCATCGGTATGCCTGGAGATACCATCCGCTACGAAAATGACAAACTCTTTATCAATGGTGAAGAAACGGATGAACCCTACCTAGCTGAATACCTCAACTTGTTCAAAACAGAAAAGTTGCAAAACACCTATACCGGCAAAGGATTTGAAGGCAATAAGGGAGTCTACTTTAGAGAACTTGCTCAAAAAGCACAAGCCTTTACGGTCGATGTCAATTCCAATACCAGCTTCAGCTTTACTGTCCCTCAAGGTGAGTACCTTCTCCTTGGTGACGATCGTCTAGTCTCTAGCGACAGCCGCCATGTCGGTACCTTCAAGGCCAGCGATATCAAGGGCGAAGCAAAATTCCGTTTCTGGCCACTTAACCGTATCGGAACTTTTTAAGATAAGGAAGAGGCCGAGAATGCTAAGTCTCAGCCTCTTTTTCTATTGCGAGAAGAAGGACTTTTAGTCTCCTAGCTTGTTGAAAGAAGCTAAGGGTCCAACTCTCATGAACTTATGTAAAGGAAACCTATGGAAGTTTATTTTTCAGGCACCATTGAACGCATTATTTTTGAAAATCCCAGTAATTTTTATCGTATTCTCCTCCTAGATATCGAAGATACCAATGCGGAGGACTTTGACGATTTTGAAATCATCGTTACAGGAACCATGGCGGACGTGATTGAAGGGGAAGACTACACTTTTTGGGGGCAAATCGTTCAGCACTCCAAGTATGGGGAACAGCTTCAGATCAGCCGTTATGAACGCGCAAAACCAACTAGCAAGGGCCTCGTCAAGTACTTTTCTAGTAGTCATTTCAAGGGGATTGGTCTCAAAACGGCTCAAAAAATCGTTGATAGCTATGGTGACAATACCATTGACGAAATTCTGGAACATCCTGAAAAGCTAGAAAGTATTGTAGGACTCTCTGCAAAAAACCGTGAGGCTTTTGTTTCCACCCTCCGTCTCAACTATGGGACAGAAATGGTCTTAGCAAAACTAGCTAACTACGGGATTCCCAATAAACTAGCCTTCCAGATTCAAGACTTTTACAAGGAAGAAACCCTCAATGTGGTTGAAAATTATCCCTACCAACTGGTTGAAGATATCAAAGGATTGGGTTTTACCATTGCTGACCAATTGGCTGCCGAACTAGGCATCGAAAGTCAGGCTCCTGAACGCTTCCGTGCTGGCCTTGTTCATAGTCTTTTTCAGGGATGTATGGATACGGGCGATACCTATATGGAAGCCCGAGATTTGCTGGAACAAACCCTGACTCTTCTCGAATCTTCCCGTCCCGTGGAACTCGATCCCAGCCAAGTCGCTCAGGAATTATCTCATCTGATTGAAGAAGACAAGGTTCAGCAGATTGATACCAAAATCTTTGATAACAGCCTCTTTTTCGCAGAAGAAGGCATTCGCAGTCACTTGGTTCGTATCCTCGAAAAAGGAAAACAGAAGAGCCAAGATCTAGAAACCATTCACAAGCATATCGCTACTGTCGAGCAAGAACTGGGGATTCAGTACGATAGCATCCAAAAGCAGGCTATCTGCGACGCTATCCAGAACAAGGTCTTTATTCTAACAGGTGGGCCTGGTACAGGTAAGACGACTGTTATCAATGGAATTATCGCTGTTTATGCACTTTTAGAAGGACTTGACCTCAGGAAAAAAAGCAACCTGCCGATTCTTCTCGCTGCTCCAACTGGTCGAGCGGCTCGGCGCATGAATGAATTAACAGGTTTGCCTAGCGCGACCATACACCGTCATTTGGGGATGACAGGAGACGATGATACCAGTCATCTGGAAGATTATCTGGATGCCGACTTCATCATCGTGGATGAGTTTTCTATGGTGGACACTTGGCTAGCTAACCAACTCTTCTCCAACATCTCTTCTAACAGTAAAATTCTCATCGTAGGGGATAGCGACCAATTGCCTTCTGTCAGTCCTGGCCAAGTCCTTGCTGACCTGCTCCAGATTTCACTGATTCCCCAGACTCGCTTGGAACGGATTTATCGTCAGAGCGAGGAATCAACTATCGTTACCTTGGCTAGTCAGATTCGACAAGGAATCTTGCCAGCTGACTTTACCCAGAAAAAGGCAGACCGCTCCTACTTTGAAATCGTGAGTAACCATATCCCAGCTACGATTAAGAAAATTCTTGACGCAGCCCTCAGAAGTGGTATTTTGGCTCGCGATATTCAGGTGCTAGCGCCTATGTATCGAGGTACTGCTGGTATTGACGCCATCAACCAACTCATGCAAGACCTGCTCAATCCTCAGCAAAAGGGGCAAGTGAACTTTGAAGCAACTCAGTGTCACTATCGAACAGGGGACAAGGTCATTCACCTAGTCAACGATGCCGAAGTCAATGTCTTTAATGGAGACCTAGGCTACATCACAGATCTGATTCCTGGAAAATACACCGAGTCCAAACAAGACGAGATTGTCATTGATTTTGATGGCAATGAGATTATCTACCCTCGTAATGAATGGTATAAAATCCGCTTGGCCTATGCCATGAGTATTCATAAGTCGCAAGGGAGTGAGTTTCCCGTTGTCATCCTGCCCATCACCAGTGCTAGCAAGCGCATGCTGGAGCGAAATCTCATCTACACAGCTATCACACGGGCCAAGAGCAAGCTCATCCTTCTTGGCGAGTTACAGGCCTTTGACTATGCAATCAAACATATTGGAACTGCTCGCAAGACCTATCTGATTGAGCGTTTCTGTGATTTAATTGAAACTAATATTGAAGAAAGCAAACAAGCCTTCTCTGAAACTGCCACACCAAGTGACTCTGAACAATCCTACATCCTCACCGAGGAAAACTGGTCTAGTATTCCCGCTATGATTGGGATTACAGACGCAGACCTTAAAGAGATTTTTGGAAAATAGTGCACCAAAAAACCCACCTAGTCAGGTGGGCTTTTTCTCTTTTAAGATTATTTTACTGTTGCAGTGCTTGTGATCAATTCAACAGCTTTTTTGATTGCGATATCGTGTTTCAACATATCAGCTGAAAGCAAGTTTTGAACTTGTGCCACTTCCATGTTGTAATCTGCTGCTAATTGCTCGATTTCTTTTTGGATTTCTTCTTCTGAAGCGTCAAATCCTTCAGCTTTGGCAACTGCTTCGATAACAAGGTTAGTCTTGGTACGTGATTCAGCTTCTGCCTCGTATTGTTTGTGAAGGTCTTCTTGAGTAGTTCCTGTGATTTGGAAGTACATGTCAGGGTTGATACCTTGACGTTGCAAGTTTCCAAGGAATTCATTTACTGAACGGTGAACTTCTTCGTGGATCATTTCTTCTGGAAGTTCTACGATTTCAGCGTTTTCTACAGCTTTATCGATTGCTGCACCTTCAACGGCATCTTTGTATGCTTCTTCTTTCGCATCAGTCAATTCTTTGCGGTATTTTTCTTTCAATTCGTCAAGAGTTTCCACTTCTTCGTCGATATCTTTTGCAAGTTCATCGTCAAGAGCTGGAACTTCTTTTGCTTTTACTTCGTGAATAGTTGTCACGAATTTAGCTTCTTTACCTGCAAGGTCTTCTGCTTGGTAGTCTTCTGGGAATGTTACGACAACATCAACAGTTTCACCAGCTGAGTGTCCTACCAATTGGTCTTCGAAACCAGGGATGAATTGACCTGATCCAAGTCCAAGTGAGAAGTTTTCACCTTTTCCACCGTCGAACTCAACACCGTCAATAGAACCAACGAAGTCGATCACAACAGTGTCGCCATTTTCAGCAGCTCCTTCTTTGATAACCAATTCAGCCAAGTTGTTGCGTTCGCGTTCGATACGTTCTTCAACGTCAGCGTCTGTCACTTCTTTTTCTACATCCACTGATACTTCAAGGTTTTTGTAGTCACCCAATTTTACTTCAGGTTTTGTCACGACTTCAGCTGTGATAACCCAGTCTTGACCTTTTTCCATTGAAGTTACGTCAATTTTTGGTTGCGCAACGACTTCAAGACCAGCTTCTTTTACTGCAGCTTCATAAGCGTTTGGCAAAAGAGCGTTCATTGCATCTTGATAAAGAGCTTCTTCACCAAATTTTTGGTCGAAGATAGGGCGTGGAAGGTGACCTTTACGGAAACCTGGAACGTTAAGAGTTTTCTTTACTGAGTTAAATACACGGTCCAATTCTGGTTTGATTTGGTCTTGAGAGATAGTGAAAGTCAAGACACCACGGTTTGTTTCTTTGTTTTCAAATGATACAGACATTCTGTCATTTCTCCTTAAAATTTTTAATACAGTCCATTATACCATATAATAGCGACTTTTTTCAAGTAATGAATGCGCTTTTCAATAGTGCTAGAGGCACTTGCTCGCTTCCTTGATACTAAGTTCAGCCATTCTCTTCTTATTTTTTTCAATAAAACGTGCTACCCATTCTGGATTGGTTTTAGAGTAGTCTCTTAGAGCCCAGCCGATGGCTTTGTTGATAAAAAATTCTGTCTGGTCCAGATTGTTGACCAGGATCTTTTCCATCAGTTGGACATTTGTTTTCTCTTTCCTTAACAACTGGTGGTCAATAGCGACTCGTCTCAGCCAGATATTGTCTGATAGGCTCCATTTTAAAAGCACTTCTTCAAGTTCCGGATGGTTAGCCACCAAACTTCCTACTACTCGATCTAAGATATCTACCGTGTCCCACCAGGACTTGGTCACGACCAGACGCTCAAGTTTAGGCAAATCGTCCTTCGTTAGATAAGACTGCATGGCTTTCAAATAGTTGGCACCCACATATTGGTATTCTCTTGGCTCCTTTTCCCAGCAAGTCTCTACAAAATCCCAATCGATCATCTTTGTTTTTTTCGCGCTTGGAAAATACTTTTTACAGAGGGCATTTCTTTCAGGACCTGCAATCCCTAAAAAGGGAAATTGATGGCGCATATAGGCTTCCATTGGGCCTGCTTTCTCAGGGTCTTTTCCCGCTTCTAGCTCCACAAGTAAATCTGCAAGACTCATCTAAAACTCCTCCTGCCCGACCAAGTGGTGCTGAAAGGCATAGACCGCCGCCTGAGTGCGATCGCTGACCTCAAGCTTGGCAAGGATATTGGACACATGGGTCTTGACCGTCTTGAGAGAGATAAAGAGTTCATCTGCGATGCGCTGATTTTCGTAGCCCTTGGCGATGAGTTGAAGCACGTCTCGCTCACGCGCAGTCAGATCCTCATGAAGCTCCATATGATTGCGGTGGTATTCGACCTTCTTGCTGACCTCTTGTTCAATAGCTAGTTCGCCCGCTGCCACCTTGCGGACGGCATGAAGCAGTTCGTCTGCACTAGAAGTCTTGAGCATATAACCTTTGGCACCCGCATTCAAGACTGGCATGATTTTTTCATTGTCCAAGTAAGAGGTCACAATCAAAATCTTGGCTTCAGGCCATTCTTTGAGGATGGCTAAGGTCGCGTCAATCCCATTCATCTCAGGCATGACGATATCCATGACAATGACATCTGGACGCAATTCCAAGGCCAAGTCAATACCTTGAGCCCCATTGGCAGCTTCGCCCACAACTTCTACATCGTCTTGGAGATCAAAATAGCTTTTCAAGCCCAATCGAACCATTTCATGGTCATCTACCAGTAAAATTTTCATCTCTACTCCTTATAATTCCTTATCTAACAGGGGAATACGGATATCAACCGCCAGTCCTTGCTTAGGTGCTGTCAAAAGTTGAATGTTTCCTGCCATATCTTCGACCCGCTCCTTGATATTTCGCAGTCCATAACTCAAGTCGTCTAAACTCCCTAACTGGAAACCAATCCCATTATCCACCACCTTCAGCTGCAATTCAACATCTGTCTGATAGAGGTAGACGTCTAGGCAAGATGCCTGGGCATGGCGAAGGGTATTGCTGATCAATTCCTGTAAAATACGGAAGATATGTTCTTCAATCTTCTTAGGCAATTTAGACACATTTTGCTTGAGACTAACCTTGAGATCACTCTTGTCCTCAAGCTCTTTTAAGAGGATTTGAATCCCCTCAACCAAACTCTTCTCTTCCAACTCAACAGGTCGCAAATGTAGGAGCAGGACCCGCAGATCTTTCTGGGCTGTTTCTAGGATGGCTGCAACACTTTGCAACTGGGTCTGCATCTTTTCTCTATCCAGCTTCAAAGCCTGCTGGCTTATCCCTGATAAAATCATATGGGCTGCAAACAACTCCTGACTAACTGTATCGTGCAAGTCACGTGCTATCCGCTTTCGTTCTTTCTCAATGATTGCTTCTTCCTTGATCAGGCTTTGATTTTCAGCCTTTTGAACAGCCTCTGTCAAGAGGTTGAGCTTGCCAGACAAGGATTGGAAACTGGCATCCAAGTCTGGATCTGCAAAGGCAACCACCTCTTTTCCTGCTAGCAGTCGCTTGAGATTGACCTGCATTTTTCTGCGAGAGACTTCTTCTATCACGCGCCAAAAGAGGACAAAAAAGAAGGTCATGGAAAGGCTAAAGACCAAGATCAAGAAGATGAGTTTCTCCGTTTTCTCGATATCTTGTAGCAAATAGGACCAGTCTAGCTCAAAAATATCAAGTAAACTATTAGTCAAAAAAAGGATAAAGAGGAAAGAAGTCAGGCCGATTAATAGGTACGATTGCTTTTTCATCCTCTGACCACCTCCACATCGCCAACCATACTGGTCAAGAAAATCTTGACGCTCTTGTTACTCTTGAGATAGTCTCTAGTTTCCTGATGATAGTGTTCATTGCGGAGGGATCTCTTAGGTTGATGAAGGAAAGTAAGATCTCCATAAAGACAGTTAACACTGAGGCTGATTTCCACATCTACAGGTACGATAATCCTAGTCGTTCCGATCATCTTTCTAAGGATAATGACATTGTCATGATTGGTTAGGATAACTCTTTCTAGATGAATGGTGTCCTTACCCATGAGGCGAAAGAGGTTGATATCGTCAAACTGGCAGGTCTGGTGACTAGAGAAATGGTGGAGATTGCCTAACCAAGGATTGCGTTCATTTTTTACCGTCACCACCTCTTCAAATACCAAGTCCGTCTCCTCTTTTTCTTGGTTCATCATTGGATAAAGAAGAAAGAGACTGTAAATTACTGCCACAAAGATGGCTAAAATCACAAAGGGATTAAGCATGACGATGAAAAAGAAGAGTATGGTCGCCACAAGGAGGAAAACGTTGTTGCCCTCTTTACCAGTATAATAGCGGAGCAAGAGCAAAAAGAGGAATAGAATCAGCAAAAAACGCGAAAAATGCTCTGATACCATCAAAATCAGAGCTCCCGTCAACAGACAGGCTTCAATAAATAAAAAGATTTGAAATTTTTTCATAGCTGCATCCTCTCCCTTCTATTTTATCACAATTCAAAAAAGTCACCTCGGTCTGAGGATGGAAAAAGGAGATAGGACAGAAATCGCTCGTACAAACTAGGTTCTTTCAGACCACTACAGTTGACAAAAGGCTACAAAAAAGGGCGGGATTCTTGTCCCGACCTCTCTACATCTGATCTTTTGCTTCTTTTAGTTTACCATAAAGAATATAGTCTACTTTTTGCAGATCTGCTATGGTGGCACAATTAAGGGCACACAGGATCAAGCGCAGGTCTTCTTTCCAGCCTTGGACAATACCAATCACCTCTTCGACGGAGTAGGTTTCAATCAACTCTAGAACGGTACGTGACAGTCCTACAGCCTTGGCACCAAAGACCAAGCACTTAATCATATCCAGCGGGTTCCGAACCCCTCCGCTAACCAAAAGTTCGACCTTGTCTTTCCAGTCTTGGGCATTGAGAAGGGCTTGCATAGTAGACTGCCCCCATTGATTGAGGTAATCACGCTGGCCACTGCGACGGTTTTCGATATAGGCAAAGCTAGTACCACCACGACCTGATAGGTCAACCGTTCGAACACCCAGATCATAGGCTCTCTCGATGGTCTTCACATCCATTCCAAAGCCCACTTCCTTTAAGACAATAGGAACGGGAATTTGCTTGCTATAGTCTGCCAGATGCGATTGCCAGCTTCGAAACTTTCTTTCTCCCTCCGGCATGAGTAATTCCTGCATGACATTAACATGCACTTGGAGGAGAAGAGGATTCATCGCTTCTACAGTCTGAAGTCCCAACTCAACAGGCTTGTCCAAGCCAATATTGGTTCCAAGGAGAAGCTTTGGATGGCTAGATTTGACAGAAAAAGAGTCATCTGTTGGATCTTTGAGGGCTGCGCTATAAGAGCCCGTCACAAACAAAATCCCACATGCTTCTGCCACCTGAGCCAGTTTTTGATTGATTTCTTTACCTTTGTCGCTCCCACCTGTCATGGCATTGATATAAAAAGGAAAGTCCCACTTTCGACCTGCAAACTCTGTAGACAAATCAATCTCATCCAGGTCATAAAGAGGCAGGGAAGAATGAATCAACTCCACCTCATCAAAGCTATTATAGGAACTTTTCTGCTCAAGGGCATAGCGGATATGCTCGTCCTTACGATTTGTCGTCATGTCCTATCCTTTCTTGGTATAAGAGCTCAATCTCCAGATCGGCCCAGCGATTTTTTAAGGTTTCAGTTGATTGCTCATCAAAACTCAAGGCAATCCCACAGTCACCACCACCAGCGCCACTACTCTTGGCAACAGCCTGCAAATCTTGACTGGCTTCTTTCAACCGTCTCAGTGAAGGCGTGTAAATATCTGGGCTCAAGCCTTCTAAGAGCTGGCTGGCTGTTTCCACCTGCTCGATGATGTTTTCTGCATTCCCCTGCTCCAAGGCTTCTACCAAAGCAGATACCGTTGCTTTTGAGGAACTTAAAAAATTCTGGCCTATGTTTTGCTTGATTTGCTTGACCATTTGACTCGATACGGCCACTTGCTTGGTCCATCCCACTAGGAAATCACATTCTAGGCCCAGTTGCACTTGTGAGATAGAAAAGCCCCAGTCACGCTCCAAAACCGTCGCCAAGCTTTCTTCTTGCAACCAAGCAGCCACCTTTTTGCGATCAAATGACTGGTAGAGAACCAAATCCTCTGCAACGATACAGGCAAGGTCCCCCATAGAGCCATTGTCGCCTCGCTTGAGCAAGACCGCGCTAGCCAACTTGAACAAGAATTCCGGATCAACTGTAATATCATATAGAGCCAGCAGGGCCTTGATCACCAAGACAACGACGCTACCGCTAGAACCCAGACCAAACTTTTTGCCTTCCCGTTCCATTTTTCCACGGATTTCCAAGAAAAAAGGTCGCAAAGTCTGACCACGAACAGCAAGGAAGTCCCCCATCAAAGCAATCGTTTCTTGAATCAAACTGTAGGCAGGATTTGGCGTCAAGTCCACTGCGAAATCAAACATGTCTGAGTAGATACGATAGTTCTCAGAAAAAGCAATCTCAGCCTTCATATAGATGGGGATGGCCTTTATCAAGGCTAACTGCCCTGGCTCTAAAATAGCGTATTCCCCTGCCCAATATAGTTTTCCGCAAGTTTTAACAGCAATCATCTTGGCTCAAATCCTTTGTTTTTGACACAATCAAGCGATAATGTCGACCGAAGATTTCTGATAAATGCTCCAAGTCTTTCTCCTGACAGAGGACCTTGACATTGGGACCTGCATCCATGGTAAAGTAGCAGGCTTCCCCTTGCTCACGAAGCTGGCGAACAAAGTCCATGGCCTCATAAGTCGCATCCGTCAGATAAGAAAAGGCTGGTGATGCTGTTTTTGTCGTAGCGTGCATAGCAAGGGCATTTTTCTCTGTTAATTCCCCAACTTTGGTAAAGTCATTTTCCTTGAGATAAACCAGCATCTCCTGATAGTCCTTTTCAGACTGACGCACCCAGTCATCAAAGGTCGTCGAGGTTTCCACACAGAGTTTCATCCCATCACGGCTAGAGATTGGCTTTTTCTTGTCTTCTAGCACCAACATAATCATAGCTAGTTTCAAGTCTGTCTCTACAGGGTAAATTTCCCCACTATCCTTGTCCCAGGCACCGAGTGGTCCATAAAAACTCCGAGAGGAAGAACCTGAAGCAAACTTCGCTTCCTGTGCCAACTGACTCCGATTCAAACCAAGCTGAAAATAAGCATTGCAAGCCTTGACCAAGGCGGACAAACCACTGGAACTGGAGGACAAACCCGCTGCAGTCGGCATGTTGTTTTGGGTATCGATACGGACAAAGCCCTCACCTTCTGGACGGTAACGGTCGATGATTTTGCTCATCTTGGCATGTTCTGCCTCATTTTGGAGCTGACCATTGATATAAAAAGCATCAGCAGTCGCATCCGTCGGTAGAGGTGATAAGGTCGTCTCTGTGTACATATTTTCCAAAGTCAGAGAGATGCTGCTAGTAGCAGGAACCATCTCTTTCTCTTTTTTCTTTCCCCAATATTTGATAATAGCAATATTTGCGTAGGAACGTACTGTTACAGGCTTTCGATCCATGTCTGAACAGCTCCTTTCTCTTCTAATCGTTTTGCTAGTTCTTGCGCTTGATCCAGATTGGCTACCAAGGCGATAATGCAGCCTCCTAGTCCACCACCACTCATCTTGGCACCTAGGGCACCATGGCTAAGAGCCGTTTCAACGAGGGAGTCTGCCTCAGGGCTGCTGACACCAATTTCTTTTAAATGTAAATGCGCTTGACTGAGGATTTGTCCCAGTCCCTCAGCATCTTTTCTTCTAATCGCATCTTCTGCCTGCTGGGTCAATTCTCCCAAGGCATGCAAAAACGGCAGAGCATCCTTCCCCTTGCTTTGAACCACTTGGATAGCTTCACGAGTGTGACCATACACGCCCGTATCAGCAATGACCAAATAGGCGGATAGATCCATCTCAAGTTCTGTAAAACCAACATTCTTGATAAAGCGAATGGGCTGGTCACTGAGACATGTCTTGGCATCCAAACCACTTGGATTCATATGGGCAATCATCTCAGCCCGATTGACCAAGATTTCTAGTACATCATGAGGCAGGTCGGCTTGATAGTAGTCAAAAACAGCTCGAATGGCTGCTATGCTGATAGCTGCTGACGAACCCATTCCCCGTTTTTCAGGGATAGCCGAGTCAATCACACAGCGAATGCAGGCCTCTTTAATCTCTAAATATTCTAACGAAGCATAAACTGCCATGGACAAAGTATCCTCCTCATAAAGACGCCACGGACTCGCTGCAGGAACTACCTTACATGTCACCTCTACCTCTAAGAGAGGCAGGGAAATAGCAGGATAGCCGTATACAACAGCGTGCTCTCCTATTAAAATAATCTTACTATGTGCCTGACCGACACCAACTTTTTTTATCATGTTTTCCTTTAACCAGACGGAAAGACCGTCTTGCTTTTCATACAGTAGTACTTCCTCCTATCTATTTTATTATATTTTCACAAAAAAAGCGATTGTTTCCTTCACAATCGCCCCTTTCATTATTGGATCCATTCGCCATTATAGTTGACAAAATAGCCTTCTACAGTCGTATTCACTGCTAAAGCACCTGAACTATAAGCATAGTACCATTTCCCTCCGACCTGGAACCAGCCTGTCTTCATGTCACCATTACTTGCGTTTAGATAATACCAAGTCGAACCTTCCTGATACCAACCAGTTGCCATGGCTCCTGATGAACGGAGGTAGTACCACTTGTTCCCAAGGTATTGCCAGCCTGTTTTCATATCACCATTTTGAGCATCTAGATAATACCAAGTGGAGCCTTCTTGATACCAGCCAGTCGCCATTGCTCCTGATGAACGGAGATAGTACCACTTATTGCCAAGTTGTTTCCAACCAGTTTGCATTGTAGCAGTTGTTGGATCTAGATAGTACCACGTCGAATCATCGTTTATCCAGCCACGTACTGGCTCCCCAACAGTCAATCTGTTGATTCGAGCATCAAAGCCACCATCCTCCTGTAAATAATACCAATGCCCTTCGTCAGAAATCCAACCAGTTTTTAAGGTATGATAGCTACGCTGATCTTCAAAATAATAGACTCGTTTCTCTGCTGGACTATCATATTGTTCCCCATGATGTTTGTTGGTATTTGTAGCAGTTTTTGCTTCTAAAACTTGCTTGCCAACAAATTCTTGTAGTACCCCATCTTGACCAAAGTAAAACCATTTTGGCATTGGCATATATTCTAATCTTAAACCATTTGGGTAAGGACCAATTGTACTACCTTTAGATGGAAACGGGATATATTGCCAGCCGACAACCATCTCTCCTGATACATGATCGAAATAATAGGTCTTTCCATCTATCACTCGCCAGGCCGTTTCTTTGATCTCACCCTTCTTGTAGTAGGTTCTACCATTTTCTTGGACAAATTGCCAGCCTTCCGAATCAGCATCATCCGCCAATACGGTGCTTGTCGCTAGCAAACTAAAGAAAAAGACTGCTAGTCCAACTTGCATCATTATTTTAAATTTTTTCATTCGATCTTTCCTCCATAATTGATTGTAGCAAAGACTTTACTGTATGTCAATATATAGAAATCCCTCAAAAAAAGCAGTTACACAACTGCAACTGCTTTTCTATTCTTGCATGGTGTACCCAACACCACGCACGGTTTTAATGTAGCTTTTTTGACCTTTTACATCAAGCTTGCTACGTAGATAACGGATATAAACATCCACGATATTGGTTTCCGTCGCACTTTCGTACTTCCAAACACTTTCCAATAACTGCTCACGAGTCAAGACCTTCTTGCTTCCCATGAGAGTGGCCAAAAGGTCATACTCACGGCGCGTCAGAGCAATCATCTCCTCGCCACGATAAACGGTATGATGTTCTACATCCATACGTAAATTGCGGTAAGACGTTGGAACCTTCATCTGACTACAGTGTTGGTCGATAAAGTCCCGACCTCGGAAAATCGCTGAAATACGAGCCACCAGCTGATCAATAATCACTGGCTTATAGATGTAAGAAACGGCGAAGCGCTGGATTGTCTCAATCTGGTCTTGCAATTCTTCGCGATGGTCCAAGACCATGATCACTGAGGCTGGTTTTGTCCGACTCAGCCTCTCTGCAAAATCCTGGGCTGTCATATTTCCCAGACGAGCATTCAGTAAAATCAAGTCATAATCTGTCTGGAGAGCCATTGAGAGGGCTTTTTTCCCCCTCCTCGACCAGATCAACACGGTATTGCTCTTTTTGGAGTTCCAGACTGAGAAAACGAGCGAGATTTCGTTCTTTCTCAAGTAATAAAATCCGTTTCCCCATGGCAGACCTACTTATTTCTCGTCATACCAAGAGTAGTGGAAGGTTCCTTCTTTGTCTTTACGTTGGTAAGTATGGGCACCAAAGTAGTCACGTTGTGCTTGGATTAAGTTAGCAGGAAGGTCTGCTGAACGATAGCTGTCAAAGTAAGTAATAGCTGCTGAGAAAGTTGGCACTGGTACACCAGCTTGAACAGCAAGAGCTACGATATCACGAACTGCTTGTTGGTACTTAGCAGTGACATCCAAGAAGTATTCATCCAAAAGAAGGTTGGCAAGGTCTGCATCACGATTGTAGGCATCTGTGATCTTTTGCAAGAAACGAGAACGGATGATACAGCCATCACGCCAGATAGATGCGATGTCCGCAAATGGCAAGTTCCAGTTGTTTTCTTTAGAAGCTACACGCAATTGAGCAAAACCTTGTGCATATGAGATGATTTTTGAGAAGTAAAGCGCTTGACGAATCTTTTCGATCAACTCAGCCTTGTCACCTTCAAATTTGAAAGCAGCTGGTTTTGGAAGGACCTTGCTAGCATGTACACGCTCTTCTTTGTATGTAGAGATGTAACGGGCAAATACTGACTCAGTGATGAGTGACAATGGCACACCAAGGTCAAGAGCTGATTGGCTAGTCCATTTACCAGTTCCCTTGTTGCCTGCAGCATCAAGGATATAGTCTACGATCGGGCCATCTTGACCTTCATCATCTTTACGGCTCAAGATATCAGCTGTGATTTCGATCAAGTAGCTGTCCAACTCACCCTTGTTCCACTCAGTAAAGATTTCTGCCATGTCTTCTGCAGAAAGGTCAAGCAAGTGTTGCATCAAGTCATAGCTTTCTGCGATCAATTGCATGTCACCATACTCGATACCGTTGTGGACCATTTTCACATAGTGACCAGCTCCATCAGGACCGATGTAAGTCACACATGGTTTGCCATCTTCTGGTGCTTTAGCTGAGATTTCTTCAAGAACATCCGCAACCAATTCGTAGGCTTCTTTTTGTCCACCAGGCATGATAGAAGGACCTTCAAGGGCACCTTTTTCACCACCAGAAACCCCGGTACCGATAAAGTTGATACCTGAGTTTGCTAGTTCTTCATTACGACGGATGGTATCTTTGTAGAAAGTGTTTCCTCCATCAATCAAGATATCACCCTTGTCAAGGTGGGGAAGAAGGGCTTGGATAGTGGCATCTGTACCAGGTCCAGCTTGAACCATCAGCATGATACGACGAGGTTTTTCGATTGAGTTTACAAAGCTTTCCACGTCATAGCTTGGCACAAAGTTCTTTTCAGGATGGCAAGCAATTACGTCTTCTGTTTTTTCTTTACTACGGTTGTAAATGGCAACTGTATAACCACGAGATTCAATATTAAGGGCAAGGTTACGACCCATTACGGCCATACCTACAACACCAAAGTTAGCTTTTGTCATGTGACACTCCTCTTGTTTAATATGTTTTATTTTATCATTTTTACCTATGAAAGGAAAGAATTTTGTAACGGACTCCTAGTAGTCCAAGTCATCTGCATGACCAGAACCATTCCCTACAAAGTAACCCGTCTTACAATTGAGGGTGAAGAGATAGGTTCCATCTGGTTTATAAAGGTTGTAATAACCATTTCCGTTTACGATATTGACACGTTCTAGGATATATTGGTTGCCAGTGATATAGCCACGAGCACGTGATGTTGCTAGGACTTGTTCCAATACACCATCCGCAAAGGTCCAAGCAGGGTTGTTGCTATCGTCTACAGCTGATTGGTTGTACGGTACACGACTAGCACTTCTTTGAAGATTAACCCCATCGCCAGACAAACCACCATTTGTGTCTCTAGCTGGTGCCGTAGTGCTTGTAGAAGGTGTCGTACTGCTTGCATTGCTTTCTGTAGCTGAACTTGAGCTTGCTTGACTTGAGCTAGAACTTGAAGGAGCTGTTTGTTGACTCTTACCAAGGCTAATCGCCTGAGCTAACAGTTTATCAAGCTCTGTATTTCCCGTTTTAACTTCCGTGAACTTAGCATCCGCCTTGGCTTTAGCATTGGTATCCAAGACACCGTCAGTAATAGCTGGACTTTCAAAGAGGGCATTGATATCTTGAATAGCCTTGATTTGAGTTGCTAGGCTATCGTATTTTGACTTAGCTAGTGTATAATCACGGCTACCTTCTAACTTATCTAGCAAGTTTTTTAGCTGGCTCAACTTATCGAACTGGCTATTTTTTAAAGCAGTCTTATTGGCATCTGTATAGAAGGCATCATAAAGCGTATTGAACTCTTGCAAGTCGGTTTGCGATTCTTGATTTCCTGAAGATGCTTGAGAAGACTGAATTTCTTGGTTTGAACGAGATACCTGACGGTAGACATAATACGTCCCAGCAAGAACAAGAATCGCAGCTACCACAGAAACGATGGTAATCACACGTTTCTTTTTAGAGCCTGTTTCAGGTTCCGTCTGTACTGATCGTGATAGGGAAGTATAGGTTTCTTCTTGTTCCTCATTTTCCTCATTCATTTCCTTGGATGCTGTTTCTGTTAAAACGAGAGGCTCTATTTCAGCACTTTCTTCATCTTGAAGTGGAGGAACAAACTGAGTAGTCTCATCATTATCTATCTCTTCAATAGATTCCTCAGCAACCAGGTCTGAATCGTCTACCTGATCAGAGGATTCACTTGATTCACGAACTTCTTGGATCATTTCCTCTAGGTTTTGAGTAGAAGCTAGCTCTTCTTTTTTAAACTGACGAGTTTCAAACTTGTCGGCTTCGATTTCTTCACGGTGCTGTTTGATGTATTTGTCCAAGATATTGTCTTCAGGCAATACTCCAGCCTCAACCTCTTCATTCTTACGAATGACTTGACCAACAGTCAAGTCTTTTGCTTCATCAAAGTCGAATTGTGGTTCTTGATGTCCTTTTTTATGACGATCACGTCTTTTCTTACTCATGAGTTCACCTTTCTATTTTACCTCTTGGCGTTTGACACGCTGACCAAAGTATTGATACAAATCCACTTTTAAGGTCCCGTTATAGAGTTTTCGCTTTTTATCAGCTGGACTTCCGTACTTACTTTCAAAAGCTTCGTCACTCGTCAGGATAAACTTACTCCACGTTTTCAGTGGTGCAAAGACCTGTCCCATCTCAGCATAGAGCTTGGTAACTCCTGCATCATCAGACAAGCGTTCCCCATATGGTGGATTGGAGATGATGACACCATTTACCTTGTCCGAGCGCAAGTCTTGTACCCGCATTTGTTTAAAGGTGATATCACCTGCTACACCTGCTGCTTGAGCATTTGCCTTGGCAATTTCAACCATACGAGCGTCTATATCACAGCCCATGATATCCAGTTCCAGTTCACGATCCATTTTCTTAGCCGCCTCTGTACGCACTTCTTGAATTAACCGATCGCTGACCCAGTTCCATTCTTCAAAAGCAAAGGAACGGCGAAGTCCTGGAGCCATCTTTCTAGCAATCATAGCCGCCTCGATACAGAAAGTTCCTGAACCACAAGTCGGATCAATCAAGGGCTTGTCTGGATACCAGTTAGAGAGTTGTAAAATGGCCGCTGCCATATTTTCCTTGATTGGCGCTCCACCCTTTTCAGTACGATAACCACGTTTAAAGAGGCTAGAACCTGTCGTGTCAATCATGACAGTTGCCACATCTTTCAGGATAGATACCTCGATCTTAAACTCGGGACCCGTTTCCATCAAGGGAACTCCTTCTGGACGGGCATAGTGTTTTTGTAATTTCTTTACAACAGCCTTCTTAGAAATAGCCTGAACACTGGGCTCATTGTGGAGTTTAGACTTAACACATTTTGCCTTTGATATCGGGAAACGTGCTCCTAACGGGAGATAGTTTTCCCAATCTAGAGCAAAAACACCTTGAAAAAGCTCTTCAAAAGTCTTAGCTGGAAAACTTCCAACTACAATCTTGATGCGATCCGCTGCACGAAGCCAAAGATTGGTCTCAATGATTGCCTTCACATCTCCTTGGAAGCGGACACGCCCATTTTCAACCTGGCAATCATAACCAAGGTCTCGCACCTCACGTCCAACGACAGCCTCAAGACCCGCCGCAGCAGTTGCGATTAAATTAAATTGTTCTTTCATTTCTAGTCTTGCAAGACCTTTCTCTTGTTCACTTTAAAAAATGAGGTTGAGAAAGATTTCTCAGCCCCAACCTATATGCAATTTTCTATAAGCCATGTTTTGTTCCAGAAGTGACTAGGACCACTTCCTTCGATAATCATCTGTCTACCGCTAACAGCATAAATCTGCTAGCAGTCAGAGTACTACGTTCGTTTCCGTGCACTCCATGCCCCGACCAAAATTTGGGTTGCTAGCTTGAGGGGTTTACCGCGTTCCACTCTCTCTGTTTCCAGAAAGACTCCGTCACTGTGGCACTTTCAAGCCTATTCTGACCTATCCGAAGACTTAGCCATTTCGACTGCCGTAACGATTTCTCGTCCCTAGGCTTATGGATTCGCCTAGCACAAACACTACAGGCATCACAGCCTGTGCTAGCATGGACTTTCCTCATGAAAAGAGAACCTCTTCACGCGATTATCCAAAAATTGCACTCATTCCTTAGTCAATTATAAATCTTGGTTGTCTAAGATTTGCTTACCAAATACTTCTTTTTCGAGACGATTTAAGCGTTTCAAAATATCAAAGTTTGTCATTGAAGTAGAAGCTGTTACTTCAATAGAGTCTGGTTGAGTTGGAGCTACCTGTGGTTTACGAGATAATTCTTCCTTCAAATCAGCAATCTCTTGACGAAGGGATTTGACCAAAGCTGCGTAGGTTTCATAGTCCTTAATCACATCGTCTAGGAATTCATCTACCTCTGCTTTGCTGTATCCACGTACTTCACGTCCAAATTCTTGTTCAAAAATATCTTTCGCTGAAAATATAATACTTGCCATGTCTCTCTCCATTCTGGGTTACTAGTATTATTATATAAAAAAAGACAAGTAAAAATCAAGGTCAAAGGCTTACTTTTCAGAAAAATTTTCTACTATTTCATTCAAGTCCTCAAATGTTAATCTTCTTGTAACATAGTCCGCTTGATTTTTTATCATTTGGTAAAAATATCGTAACTTGGTTTCGTTTTCTTCGTCGTAAAAAAGATAACAAGTATCTGTATTTTCCAGCAAAAATTTCTGATAATCACGTAATTGTCCCTTGTGCTCATATTGTGGATAGGCGTATTTGACAAAATCAACCTGCTTGAACTCACTCAATTTCGCTTGATTTGCTTCATTCCAGTTACTGCCATGGGTTTCAAAATCAAAAATGGTCGCCAGTTGAAATCCATAGTCTGCTTTCATGTCTTTTGCTACCTGAAGCGCCCAGTACTCAAAGCCCAAAGTCCCTGTAAAGACAAGCCAGTTCACCCCATCCTCTGCTAGACCTTCCAGCTCTCTCCGAATGGCTGTTTTAATAATATCAACGCGAATATCCTTGTCATTAAAGAGACCAAGGTCCAAGGCTGAATAGCCTAAAATCAAGGCTGATGTCATTTTTAACCCTTTCTTTGTAAATTTATGATATAATAGAGTGATGTTATTGTACCAATAAGGAGAATTATGGTCAACTATCCACATAAAATTTCATCTCAAAAGAGGCAAGCACCCCTGTCACAAACTAAAAATTTCGCAAATCGGGGAATGTCTTTTGAAAAGATGATCAATGCTACGAACGACTACTATTTGTCGCATGGGTTAGCTGTTATTCACAAGAAACCGACTCCCATCCAAATCGTACGTGTCGACTATCCCCAACGAAGTCGAGCCAAGATCGTTGAAGCCTACTTTAGACAAGCTTCAACTACTGACTATTCAGGGGTTTATGATGGATACTACATCGACTTTGAAGCAAAGGAAACCAGGCAAAAACATGCAATTCCGATGAAGAATTTTCATCTCCATCAGATCCAGCATATGGAACAAGTCCTTGCCCAGCAAGGAATCTGCTTTGTACTCCTTCACTTTTCTTCTCAGCAAGAAACCTACTTATTGCCGGCTATTGACCTCATCCGTTTCTATCATCAAGATAAGGGACAGAAGTCAATGCCACTTGGATATATTCGAGAAAATGGATATAGGATTGAGCCGGGTGCCTTTCCTCAAATTCCCTATCTCGACATTATCAAAGAACATTTACTAGGTGGTAAAACAAGATGAACAAACAAACTTTTCTGCGAATAGCTAAGTATGTCAGTATCAGTCTCTTAACTGTATTTATCGCAGCTGTAATGCTTGGTGGTGGTCTCTTCCTCTACTATGTTAGCAAGGCTCCCGAACTTTCTGAAAGTAAACTAGTCGCTACAACGTCAAGTAAGATCTATGATAGCAATGACGAGCTTATCGCTGATCTTGGATCAGAACGTCGGGTCAATGCCCAAGCAAATGAAATACCGACCGATTTGGTCAACGCTATTGTTTCGATTGAGGACCATCGCTTCTTTAATCACCGAGGAATCGACACGATCCGTATCCTAGGTGCTACCCTCCGAAACCTTCGTGGTGGTGGTGGTCTGCAAGGAGCTTCCACCTTGACGCAGCAGTTAATCAAGTTAACCTATTTCTCTACGTCAACCTCTGATCAAACCCTTTCTCGTAAGGCTCAGGAAGCTTGGTTAGCCGTTCAGCTAGAACAAAAAGCGACTAAACAAGAGATCTTGACCTACTACATCAACAAGGTTTACATGTCAAACGGTAACTACGGAATGCAGACAGCTGCCCAAAGTTACTATGGCAAGGATCTCAAAGATCTAAGTATTCCTCAACTGGCTCTCCTTGCTGGTATGCCTCAGGCTCCAAACCAGTATGATCCGTACTCGCATCCAGAAGCCGCTCAAGAACGTCGTAATCTCGTCCTCTCTGAGATGAAGGGGCAAGGTTACATTTCAGCTGAGCAATATGAAAAAGCAATTAATACTCCGATTACAGATGGACTTCAAAGTCTAAAATCGGCTAATAGTTATCCTCCATACATGGACAACTATCTCAAAGAGGTTATTGATCAAGTCGAACAAGAAACAGGCTACAATCTCTTAACGACTGGTATGGATGTCTACACCAACGTTGATCCTAAAGTTCAACAACATCTCTGGGATATCTACAATACCGACGAGTATGTCAACTATCCTGATGATGAAATGCAAGTGGCTTCAACGATTGTGGATGTGACAAACGGGAAAGTTATTGCTCAGTTAGGTTCTCGTCACCAATCAAGCAATGTTTCCTTCGGAATCAACCAAGCTGTTGAAACCAACCGTGACTGGGGTTCTACCATGAAGCCAATCACAGACTATGCTCCTGCCTTGGAGTATGACATCTACGACTCAACTGCTTCGATTGTACATGATGTTCCTTACAACTATCCTGGAACAGATACCCCTGTTTACAACTGGGATAGAAGTTATTTTGGAAATATTACCATCCAATATGCGCTCCAACAATCACGAAACGTTACAGCCGTAGAAACCTTGAATAAAGTTGGTTTAGACAGAGCCAAAACCTTCCTAAATGGACTTGGTATTGACTATCCAGATATGCACTATGCAAATGCCATTTCAAGTAATACAACTGAATCTAATAAAAAGTATGGAGCAAGTAGCGAAAAGATGGCTGCTGCTTACGCAGCTTTTGCTAACGGTGGTATCTACCATAAACCAATGTATATCAATAAAATCGTCTTTAGTGATGGTAGCTCAAAAGAATACTCTGATCCTGGTACTCGTGCCATGAAAGAGACGACCGCCTATATGATGACAGAAATGATGAAGACTGTCTTGGCATACGGAACGGGTCGTGGTGCTTATCTCCCTTGGCTACCTCAAGCTGGTAAGACTGGTACATCAAACTATACAGATGATGAAATTGAAAACTACATCAAAAATACTGGTTATGTAGCTCCAGACGAAATGTTTGTTGGTTATACTCGCAAATATTCAATGGCTGTGTGGACAGGTTACTCAAACCGCCTTACTCCTATCGTTGGTGATGGCTTCTATGTTGCAGCTAAGGTTTACCGTTCGATGATGACTTATCTGTCTGAGGATAACAACCCTGGCGACTGGACTATGCCAGAAGGCCTCTATCGAAGTGGTGAGTTCGTCTTTAAAAACGGTGCTCGTTCTGCATGGACTGCTCCTGCTCCACAACAGGCCCCAACACCAGAAAGTTCGAGCTCGACATCAGAAAGTTCAACTTCACAGTCAAGCTCAACTACTCCAAGCACGAATAATAGTGCAAACAATAATACCAATAACCAGCAACCAAATACAACGCCTGGTCAACAAAACCAGAACCAAAACCAGAATCCTCAACCAGCACAACCATAACATTTATCACCCGGATTTTTCTGGGTGATTTTTCATAGCACTATTGCATTTATGTGCTTAACAAAAGCCTGAGAAGACATCTTCTCAGGCTTTTTCTGTACTATAAACCTCATTGGGAAAGATAGGAAACGGATTTCGTAATCTTGTTAAGAGGTTTTACTAAATACTAGTCTTTCTTTGTTTTTGCTACAAAGAGAGCAGATAGGGCTAGGCTAACACCTGCTAGGAAGAGGGCTGTGTCAGATTGACTCTCACCTGTTGCTGGCAAGCTTTGTTCAGCTGTTTCTCGCTTCGTCACTTCTTGTTTTAGTTCCGGTGCCGGTGCCTTACCTTCATCTGAAGCAAGTGAGCTAAGTTTAAACTCAGGTTTCTCTACTGTTGGAGCTGCTTGATCACCTACTGTTGCTAGCGGGCCTGTGTATTCTGGCAATTCATGCACTAGAGCCATCACTGCATTGACACCACCCTTGAACTCAGGTTTCTCTACTGTTGGAGCTGCTTGGTCACCTACTGTTGCTACTGCGCCTGTGTACTCTGGAAGCTCATGTACCAAGGCTTCAACTGCATTGACGCCACCTGTAAATTCAGGAACCTCAAGAACAGGTGCTGGTTCTTCACCCTTGCTTGATTGAACAGCTTCTTCTGTTAATTCTTGATGGAAGCTTGCCAATTCATAAAACTCAACCTTACCGCCTTCCCAGACTAATTTGACGTCTAGAAGAGAGCCACCATTTCGGATAGCAAAGGTTTGGAGACTAGATGTAATGGCACCGAGGTCTGTCCAACTGTCTTGACCATCCTTGAGTGTTCTAGCAAGAACACGTGCCTTAGCTCCCTCAGGAAGACTGGAAACGAGACGAAGGTGGTTGGCATTGGTTGGCTCAGACAAGTGATACACCAATTCGCCCTTGTCTTTTTCAGACTTGTAGCTGGTCAAGACTTTGCCGTCTACAAGATTATTATAAAGGTTGCCTTGGCTTTCTCCACTACTTCCTTCTACTGTTGGATCATTGATTGGTTTGACAAATTCACCATCGTTGATGACCAATTCTGTAAAGCCTACAAAACGGGCATCATAGTCTGCCGTATAGAGGACACGGAGATAGTTAGCTTTGACTGGTGTCGCCAATTCTCCTTCGATGTAACGATTTCCCGGCATCTTAGAATCATGTGTCCAACCATCTGTCAATGAATCATCGTGTTGGCTATTGGCTACACCATCTCCTACTGTCACGACATCTGTCCAAGTTTTACCATCTTGGCTGACTTGGATCTTACCATCACGAAGGTAGTTTTGAGTTCCGTCTTGGATATAAGCTCTAATCTTCTTGATAGTGCGTTCGCTGCCAAGTTTCAAGGTCACATGACCATCTTTACGAGCATAGTCTGAAAACTCAACGAAGTTGTTATAAACACCGTCAAATAGTTGATCTAGGTTGTTCAGTTTACGAACATCATTGCTTCCGATGAGACTGACTTTCCCTGGTAGACTAGGCAAGACAAGAGACTGTCCGTCTTCTGCTACTGATAGTTCTGTTACTTGGCGGATATCCGTTACCTTACTATGGTCCGGAACGTTAGAATAAGCTCGAATTTCTTGGATCCCAACATTTCTCCAGCCCATTGTGCCAGCTTGGTAATCATTGACCTCCAATTTGAGGTACTTAGCTTTGATACTTTCAGCTAGGTCTACTTTCTCGTCTAAAACTGGATCTCCAGTTTTGGTATGAGCTAGTTTCCATTGTTTTTCTCCATTAGCGCCCACGTCTTCTTGACCTGCATAGTAGAGGCTCCAAGATTTGATATTAGGGTCATTTTGCCCATTACGAAGACGACGATCCCAGTCAATTTCTACATGTTTGATCAAGGTTGTCTTAGGAAGGGTCAATTCAAAAGTTGGTTTTGGTGCGTCTTTGTCTGTAGCCCAACGAGTATTGTCATCTCCGTCGATAGCCTTATCCGCAGTAAAGTTGGTACCAGTCTCATGGTTGCTCGCCTGAGCAGTAGCACCTTCGAGATGGTTGACATCTTCTCTATCTTCGATTGGCTTCTCAGCTGGTTCTGGTGCGGGCGTAGCAGTTTCAGCTGGTTTATTGTCTGCCTTTGGTGTTTCAACCGGTTTCGGCGTTTCTGCTGGCTTGGGACTTGTAGGACTTGTCTCTGGTTTTGCCTCTTCACTTGTTGCAGGATTGCTTCCTTCGTCAGTCGCTGGAGTCTCTTCATGACTTGCTTCTGTTGCAGCTTCTGCATCTGCTTTTTCAAGCGCAGCGGCTAAATCATCGGGTAACTTATCAAGCGCTTCAACATGGGTGATGCTTCCCTCTGTTTCTGAAGGCGCTGCTGGTTCTGCTGCCTGAACCATATTGGCTCCAAAGATACTAGCACCAATCATAACGGAGGCTGCACCGATTGCAAATTTTCTTATACTAAAGTGACAGCGTTTCTCAAAAAAATGTCTATCCATCTTTCTCCTATTCCTTTCATCCGCATACATGAGTAAGCGGTATCATTTCTCCTTTGAAAAAAGGAGAGAACCTAGAGGTCCTCTCCGGCTGTTTGATCCTATTTGATTCGAGATCTTTTGGACTTCTAAAATCAAATCTGTTTAGTCTTCTTTTCGTTTTGTCGTAAGAACAGCAGCAGATAAAGCGATACTCACACTTGCTAAGAAGAGGGCTGCTTCTGAACCATGTTCTCCTGTAGCAGGAAGCTTCTCTTCATCTTTATCTCTTGGAGTTTTGGCATCAGCTACTGGGCTTGGAGTGAGCGGGTACTCAGGTTTTTCAACTGTTGGAGCTGCTTGATCTCCAGCGGTAGCCAATACACCTGTGTAGGCTGGTTTCTCGTTTACCAAGGCCTCAACTGCATTGACGCCACCTCTATACTCAGGGACTTCATTTGCAGCTGCTAGAACCGCATTGGCTCCACCTTTGTATTCTGGCAATTCGTTTACCAAGGCTTGAACTGCATTGACTCCGCCCTTGAACTCAGCTAGGTCATGAACAGCTGCTTCTGCTGCATTGACGCCGCCTTTGAACTCAGGTACATCAAGAACTGGTGGTTGTTCTTCTCCCTTGCTTCTTGTTGGAGCATCTGGTTTCGTAGCAGAATCTTTTAATTGGTTGAGATAGTCTGCGAAGTAGGCCACCATTCTTTCCGTCAAGAGATGGTTATCCGTCGCATATTTCATGCTGGCCTGAACTCCAGCCACTTCCTCTTGATTTTCTTTGTCTGTCAATTTCTGAGCCTTAGCTAAAGCCGCTTCATAGCCTGACAAGTCAAGAGGTGTTTCTGCTACTTGTGGACGAGTAAAGATGAGTTCCGCTGCAGATTGGTATTTATCTCCACCATCTCCGTATGTCTTGGTACCAGTAAGGACAATTTTCTTAGCCTTGATTGTCTTACCAAAGTCAATATCTTTTGGTTTGTTGTTATTTGGCCAATCTGTTACGGTAAAGGTATGTTCCTTACCAGACTCATCTGTGACAACTAGTTTCACATCTCGCAAGTTTCCATTTGAATCGGATGCACGTGGAACATAGCGAAGTCCTGTGATTTCAGTAGGTTCTTTCAAGACCATGGTTGCAGGCTTGCCTACATCTCCACCATTCCAAGATGTATGCCATAGGCTAGATACATTGCCATCAAAGGCATTCTCTAGACCTTCACCTGGTTGGGCAGGCGCATCCAAACTTTCAAAGTCTTCTGCTACCAAGGCTGTCTTCTTCTGAACCAAAGCATTCTTCAAGGCTTCAATCTTGGCAATCTCTGCACGCGCTTCTTCAACACTGATATCATCATCGGCCTGACTGAGGTTAAAGACCGCCTCTTTCAAAGCATCCATAGACTCTTTGGTGTAGTTGGTCATGGCTACAGTTGGCAAGTAGTTTTTCAGAGCATTTTCTGTCAACATCTTACCAGTTAGGGTAATTTCTTCGATTTGAAGATTATCCATCATGAAGTCGTTATAACCACGGAAGTTGGCATTTCCACCAGAATCACCACGAGTATTGCTTGCATTTCCAGTTGAGTAGATACCTACCCAAGTATCGCCTGTTTCTGCACCTGTCACGAGGAAGGTTACCTTCTTGGCTTTCTTAGAATCCGTCCAAGTATTTGGCAATTCATGCATTTCCATGTTGCTTGCTTGAGTACCACGACGACCTGACTGGAATTCTCCTTTACCGACTACAAAGGCATAGGTATTGTCTGATCCTGCTTCGTATTCAAAGGTTACACGGTAGGTCTTACCAGCTTCAAAGCGGAAGTTTTGTGGGATGGTTTGGTAAACCAAGTTACGACGGCTAACCAGTCCATTTGTCTTGAGTGACCAATTTCCATCGATAACATCATCAACTTTCTTACCGTTCCAACCACGTTGTGTATATGGATCATGCTTTTCAGACAAGTGAGTGCGGTTGTCTTCAACTCCTTCAACACCGCCCACTACGAATGGGAAGATACCCTGAGCAACATTTTCAAAGTCTTGTTTGAAGGTTCCTTGACCTGTATCATGCTTGTCTCCGTACATGCTTGAATTGTTTTCAAAGGTACGAATTTCGTCAAAGTAAGTTGCTTCATCACCAGCTTCACGACTCAAAGTAAGAGTAACATTTGAAACGTCTGATCCAGTTGTAAAGAAGGCATACATGTTTTGGAAGTAACTTGTATTGTCAACTGTAGCATTGTCACGACGTGTATTGTGGGCGTAGGCCTTAACATAGTTGAGAGCGAGTGACTTATTGGTATAGGTAGTCACTTCTTTCTCGCCAGTATTCACTGTGATACTTGCCTTAGCATTACTACGGTTATCAACACCGACATAAACGGCATACTTGGTATTTGGTTTCAAGCCAGTCAGTTTCTGAGTAAGGCTGACCTTGCTCTTATTGCCTTGGATACGAAGCATTTCATTTGCGCCCTGTGATTTGACAATTTCTGCCTTAGAAGCATCACCAGAAATAGTCCAGTGTTTCAAGGTTCCACTATTAAATCCTTGGTCATAGATATGCATACCTTCGCTCCATGACATTTCAGGATTGGTTTGTTTTGAACGATAAAGAACGTATGGTTGATTTGCGAGAAGGTCTAGGGTAATCTTGCCATCTTTTACAGTTAGTTCTTGCTCTTCTGTCTTACCTTGGTCAGTTAGCTTGTAAAGGTAAACCTTGCTATTTGCCCAATCGCTCGGAAGGGTCCAAGTTGTTGCACCGGCTTGCGTATTGAAGTAGTACATTTTTTCCTTATCAGTAGGAAGTTTCTTACCATTTGCATCCCAGTTCCAAGGAGTCAAGTAAGCTGAGCCATCTTGGATGACACGCCCATTGAGCGTTACTGTACGTTCGCGGTATTGCGGGCTATTGACATCATTTGACTTACGAGTTACAACAACCTTGTTACCTGCTGCATCGACTAGCTCAACCTTCATTTCTGGAGTCCATTTATAGGTGCTACCGTTATCGGTCATGGTAACTGGTGTACCATTTTCCCATTTACTTACAGTGAAGTGTTGGAAGTACTTAGTCATGACGTCATGGGCAAATAAGTTGGTTACATAGCCATTGTAGTCACTTCTTCCTTGCCAGCCTTCAAAGTCTTTCATGCTGTAGCCACCATAGGTCAAGTCAGCTGCCCAGTGTTGGAAGGTAGAGTCGTATTCACCACCATGACCCCACTCAATCGCAAAGCGCCAGCCTTGTTTGTTGATTTCTTTAGCAAGAACGTGGGTAGCCCAGGCACCGTTATCACCTGATTGGCCATTGCCCCAAACGTCCACATAGATAAAGTCGAGACCTTCACCAAGTTTTTTCTTCAAGTCTTCCCAGCGAGCCAAACGTCCATGCGCCAAGTCATAAGCAGCATCAATGTTGATACCTTGGTCTAGCCAGTTCCAGCCGTAGCTGTAGCTTCCATCTGGATTCTTACGAAGAATATTTTCATTGAAGTACTTAGACTCAGGATAAGTCTCAGAAGCGTTAACGTGGATACCAAGATATGCACCATACTTCTTAGCTTTCTCGATCAAGGCCTTGAAGTCTTCAACACCACCAATACGTTTACCAATATCAGCATAGTTCAAGTGTCCAGAGTCATGACCTTCACTACCATATCCTTTAAGGAGAACACCCTGTCCAAGACCATCTGTATGGAGATTGATCTTCTTGATACCATCTAGAGTCATGAGGAATGGGTTTTGTGCTTGAGAACCAAAGTTCATCGCGATACGATAAGCTGTGATATCCTTAACTTTTTCCCAACCTTGAGGGTTGTTCATAATGCTACGATAAGCAATGGCTCCATCCTGCCAGTCAACTTTATTATCCGCATTGGCATCTTCAGTGATAACAACCTTAGCACTTGGAAGTTCCTTAGTGTACTCTGGATATACAATCCCTTTATAAGCTTTTTCCCATTGCCATTCAGAACTTTGGATTCCCACATAGTTTGTATTTCCTACAGTTTGTTTGAAGGCTGTCAAACGAGTCCAGTCATTCGAACCACCACCGTAGCTGTTTTGAGAGTTACTCCAAACACCCGCAGCAAGCTTATCTGTAGAAACAAAACCATACATGTAACCCTTAGCCAATTCTTTCATTGGATTGGTTACAGCAATATGTTCATCTCCACTGATATGAGTGTTGTTTGACATAGTTGCCCCGTCAAACTTAGCCCCAGCTTGATCACTCGAAACAGAGACCAAAGCATTACCAAGGAAACTAATAGTTGAAAGCAATTTTCTTTCGTCATCAATCTTTTGACCTGGAGTAACTTGGTTGTGGTTGACAATCTTGGTCACATCAAAATGCAATTGATTGTCCACAACTTGCAAGCGTACAGTCATATCTGCATTGATTAAGTGGGCATCATCGCGAAGCTTCATCACGTACTCTGCTGTTGTTTCATTGATTTTCTTATAAGTAACTTCAGGGGTGATTCGGTGGTTATTGATAAAAACTTGGTTGAACTGTTGCACCTGTCCTGGCAAAGTATGCCCATTCAAGGTGTATTCCTTAACACGAGGGAAGGCTTGGTCAATGACTGCTTTCAATACTGTTGACTGGATAGTGTCATAAGATACTTTACTCAGGTAGCCTTCACGATCCCAATGAATAATATCTTTCTTGCTAAACTTGACATCTGGCAATCCTGGATATGAGATGCTATAGATATCTCCATCCCCTTGGTCATTGTCAACAACCTTACGGATATTGCCGTCTTGACTATCCTTGATAAAGTTATGAGAAACAGTCAAAACAAGGTCTTTCCCAATAACAATACCACTACCTTCGCCAGATGGCGTCTTGATTTTAACAGTCGCGCCGTAGTTTAATTCCCCGTTAGTCGTTTTAGCTACATCTTCTGGAACAAGTTTTCCAGTATCTTGCGCCAATTGATCCTTGTCAACTTCGCGTCCATTGTCTTCAGCTTTCTCCAACTTACCTTCTAGTTCTTTTGGAAGATTGCTTGGTTTATCTGACTTTTCTTTTTCTTGAGCCAACAACTCTTCTTCTGTCTGTGGGCCTTCAGAGGTCTCAGCTGAGCCAGGATTCTGAGCAGCAGCTTCCTTGTCAAAATCATGTCCCTCATCACTAGCCTTCTTATCCAAATCAGCTAGTTCACTCGGCAAATTATCTGTTGAACCAACTCTTGCTTGATCTGCTAAGACTGGAGCAGCAGCAAAGAAAGTCGCTCCAATCATAACCGAAGCTACTCCAAGCGTAAACTTACGAATACTGAACTTACAGCGTTTTTCAAAAAATCATTTATCCATGAACTCCTAAATCCTTTCATTTTCCAGTAAGCGTTTACATTTCTTTTTTAAAAAATACTCCTTTCTCTGAAAGTGCTCTGCTTAACTGCTATAAATAAAAAATAATTGTGCTTTTAATATAACAAATAAAAGACAAGAAAGCAATAGGAAATAGGTAAAATTCACTAAAATTTTCTCTCTTCTGAACAGTGCTAACGCTTAGAATTTTAAGAATAGCTTTACAGCTATAAAAAAATTCTATCTCAAAGAATCTAATAAACAGTTTCATTTCAAAAACAGATTCTTATCGGATAGAGACCATCAAAATAAGGACCGAAAATCAGATTTTTTATCATTTTTTTGCTATGATTAGATATAAGAAAAGTTAAGGAGAAGACAATGATATTAATTACAGGTGCAAATGGTCAACTCGGTACCGAACTACGTTATTTACTAGATGAACGAAATGTGGACTATGTTGCAGTGGATGTGGCCGAAATGGATATCACGAATGCTGAAATGGTTGAGAAAGTCTTTGCTGAGGTTAAGCCAACTTTAGTCTATCATTGTGCAGCTTATACTGCTGTTGATGCTGCTGAAGATGAGGGAAAAGAACTGGATTTTGCCATAAACGTAACTGGAACTGAAAATGTAGCCAAGGCCTCTGAAAAATACGGAGCTACTCTGGTCTATATCTCAACAGACTACGTCTTTGATGGGAAAAAACCCGTTGGACAAGAGTGGGAAGTTGATGACCTACCTGATCCGAAAACAGAGTACGGACGAACCAAGCGAATGGGGGAAGAACTTGTTGAAACCCTTACGTCACAGCATTACATCATCCGCACTGCTTGGGTCTTTGGAAATTATGGAAAAAACTTTGTCTTTACCATGCAAAATCTTGCCAAAACTCACAAAACTCTTACTGTAGTCAACGACCAACACGGTCGTCCAACTTGGACACGTACCTTGGCTGAGTTTATGACCTACTTGACTGATAATCAAAAAGAGTTTGGCTACTACCACTTATCAAATGACGCAGCTGAAGACACCACTTGGTATGACTTTGCTGTCGAGATTCTTAAAGACAGTGATGTCGAAGTAGTACCAGTAGACTCCAGCAAGTTTCCTGCCAAGGCCAAACGACCTCTCAACTCAACTATGAGCTTGACAAAAGCAAAGGCGACAGGTTTCGTCATTCCAATCTGGCAAGATGCCCTTAAAGAATTTTATAAACAAGAAGTAAGAAAATAAAAGATTACGACATACATAAAAAGCAAGAGACC